>CANHUG010000089.1 GCA_947462995.1 Verrucomicrobiales bacterium
AGACCTTGCCGGTGATCCCGTAGAACTCGAGCCGCACGCTCTCCGGCAGCTTCTCCTTGATCGCCAGGCTGAAGGTCTCCGTCGCGTCTCCGGCGAAGGTGCCCGCGATGTATTCCAGCAGGTTGCTCTGGCCGTCCTTGTCGAAGTCGCCGCCCTGGTCGATCAGGCTGAGATCCCAATTGCCGTCATCCCCCGGATAGCGCCCGGCCTGGTAAAGCTGCCACGCCTCCCAGGTGTCGGGCAGGCCGTCCTTATCCTTGTCTTCGCCAAGGGTCAGATCGAGTTTCACCCGCTCCCCCCCCTTCCCCGCCGTAAGGCTTCCCGAAACCTCGATCGGATAGAACAACGCCCCGTTCATCGAGACCACAAGGCTGAACAAGCCGCCGGCAGCCACCGCCTTGTCGGTGTAAAACGTAGTCCCGCTGCGGTTCTGGTCGATCCGCATGCTAAGCTCATAGTTCTGATCGATCCGGCTGGAAGTGATGGGGGTGCGGCCAACCTCCACCCCCCCCTTGAGCAGGATCACCTCCGCGCCCTCGGCGGTGACCGTCTGGCCCACCTGATCGCGCACCATGCCGTAAAGTGTATAATAAGGAGCCGGGGGAAAGGCCCAGCCAAATCCGGCCCCGCAGAGCATCAGCATGCCGGCCAAGCAACTGCGGATCACCCGCGGGGTGGATGACACAGCCCGGAACGGAGAAAGATGGAGTGAGAAATTCATGGGAGCAGATTGGAACGTCGAAGTTGGGGAAGGGATGCTAGAAATGCCGGGAATCCTGACAGATCGGGAACAGCTAATTGGCAGGAAAGGATTTCCTTCCGTAAATCATCCCAGTCCGCGACCTCGCGCGCCTCGATACAGCTCTCTCTAGCGATGTTCGCATGCCTCATGGTTTGGTTGTGGCTGCGTCACGACATAAAGAGAGATTTAGAAATTTGCTCTTTTACACAGAAAATCGCTACACGCCACTCAGGGCGTTCCTTATTCTCACAAGGGCTACCCCTAGGCTCGAAACATGACCCCTTGCACCCTAACTGGCTCTCGCCGGCGGGAGCTTTGCCCCCGGTCTTGGTTGTTGTCATTATTTCGTGCACTTCTGAGCTTATTCACTCCGTCTCCACAATATCCAGCCCCCCAAATGTGAGTCTAATGAGTACAAGGAATTTCATCGACAGACAGGTCACAAGTCCGGATATCCGGGAAAATCCACGGGCCCCTGCACGGGGATTTCAAGGGATGGATATCCTGAGAATCGCATCCCAACCGCACCGACATTCAGCGGACGCGGCTGCCGTGGCGTCAGGAGCAGGGACAAATTTCGGGCAATTCGCCAGACCCCGTTAGGGAGGCCCGATGGGATTTTCGCGCTCAATTTCCGGAGTTCGACAGGGCCGAACAGAAGAATTCCCGGCATCGCTTGCCGAAGCTGCCCAGATTGAAAAAGGAGAGGAGCCGGAATGACTGGTGGAGGATCAGAATACGTTTGTGCGGCGGCGGGTGACGGAGAAGCAGCACTTTGTTAACGCGGACAACCTTTACTTGACGCGTATTCCCTCAGGGATTTCTCACTATTCGCTAGCACCGTGAGCCGCCGCCGACCGCGGTTCGATTCCACTCTCCGACGTCATCTGTCAAACCTCAGGGGTTCTCCTAGCAACCGCCCAAAAAAACCCGCCACCAAACCAAAAAACTCCACCACCAAACCCTCCCCGGTTTACCAGCAAACTGGTCGGGCTGGCGGGATTCGAACCCACGACCTCTTCGTCCCGAACGAAGCGCGCTACCAAACTGCGCTACAGCCCGACTCTCCAGCTCCCGAAACGGAAGCGGGCATCAAAAATGCCGAAATCCCCCGCCGTGTCAAACCAGGAATGCACCGCTTCATGTGCCGGTTGCTCCCCTCAGACCCTCAAAGCCCGTGATGAAACCTCGGCGTCCGCGGCGTGATCCCCGTGAACAAATGCCACGGAATCGTCCGCGCCCACCCCGCCAACTCCGCCGCCGCAATCTCCTCATCCCCGCTCCGGCCCAACAGCACCACCTCATCCCCCGGCCGCACCGCCCCACCAAGCTCCGTCACATCCGCCATCAACTGATCCATCGTCACCCGCCCCAGCACCGGACACCGCCGCCCCCCGATCAGCACCTGCGCCCCGTTCCCCGACGCATGCCTCGGGTAACCATCTCCATACCCCGCCGTCACCGTCGCCACCCGCGTCGGACGGCTCGTCACATGCGTCCGCCCGTAACTCACCCCATGCCCCGCCGGAAGCTCCCGCACCAATCCCACCCGCGCACTCCACCGCATCACCGGCCGCACTAACCGATCAAACTCCGGGATCGGCGCAACCCCGTACAGCAGCAGCCCCGACCGCACCATCTCGCCCGCCGGATGCTCACAAACCCCAAGGCCCGCACTGTTCGCCAGATGCACCCGGAACACCCCATGCGCCATCTGCCACTCGCTCACCGCCCCCCGGAACGCCGCCGCCTGCCCCCGCGTGAACGCCGCATCCTCATCCGCCGACGGAAAATGACTGCTCACCGAATCCAGCTCCAGCGCCGCCATCCCCCGCACCAGCCCGATCAACTCGCCCGCCTCCACCGGCAGCGACCCGATCCTCCCCATCCCCGTGTCCACCACCACATGCACCCGCTGCTTCCTCCCCTGCCGCGCCGCCTCCGCCGCAAACGCCCGCACCTCCTCCGCACTCGAAACCGCCGGGATCCACCCCGCAGCCACAATCCCCGCCACTTCCTCCGGCAGAGACGGACTCAGCAGATAAACCGGACGCCCCGCTCCGCCGCCCGAACGCGTCACCCGCGCCACCACCGCCGCCTCGTCAGGACACGCCACCGCAAACGCTCCCACCAACCCGTCCAGCGCCCGCGCCACCCCATCAAGCCCATGCCCGTAGGCATCCGCCTTCACCACCGCCATCACCAGCTCCGGCCCACCACCAGCCAGCCGCCCCACCGCCCGGGCATTGTCCCGCAACGCCCCATCATCAATGTCCGCGCGACACCGCACTCCCGAAGATTTCCCTGGTTCATCACTCACAACTCCCACCCTGACACACCGCCGCACGCACGCAACCGTAGCCCGCTTCCCTCCCCGCACCCACCCCGCCGCAAACGGGCGCTTGTCGCCCCTCCACCCGCTGTCTAAGAACGGGAATGATTCACTTCTGGAAAATGAACGGGGCCGGCAACGACTTCGTCGTCCTCGACAACCGGGACGGCCGCCTCTCCCTCAGCGGCGCGCAGATCGCCGCCCTGTGCGACCGCCACCGCGGCGTCGGCGCAGACGGTCTCCTCGCCGTCGAACCCGCTCAATCCGGTGCCGACTTCCGCATGCGCTACTACAACGCCGACGGCGGCGAAGCCGAAATGTGTGGCAACGGTGCCCGCTGCTTCGCACGCTTCGCCAACTTCCTCAGCAACTGGTCCCTCGATTCCGTCTCCTTCGAAACCCCCGCAGGCATCATCAGCGCCACCTTCCACGGCGATCAGGTCCGCCTCCGCATGAGCGAACCCCACGACTGGCGCCCTGCCCAGTCCCTCCCCGTCGCCGATACCTCCCTCTCCGTCCATTTCGTCAATACCGGGGTCCCCCACGCCGTCGTCCTCACCGATGACCTCGCCAATGTCCCCGTCCGCTCATGGGGCGCAGGCCTCCGCTACCACGACGCCTTCGCCCCCAAAGGCACCAACGCCAACTTCGCCTCCGTCCTCTCCCAGGACACCATCGCCATCCGCACCTACGAACGCGGCGTCGAAGACGAAACCCTCGCCTGCGGCACCGGCATGGTCGCCTCCGCCCTCATCCACGCCACGCTCTCCGGCGCTCCCTCCCCTGTCAAAGTCCTCGTCAAAGGCGGCGACACTCTCGAAGTCGGCTTCACCCGCGACGGCGACTCGTTCCGCGACGTCACCCTAACCGGCCCAGCCGTCATCGTCTTCGAAGGCGACATCGCCACCCCCGTCTGATCCATCTCTCCCCCTCTCACCCACACTTCCCCCATGTACCGCGGCACCTTCACAGCCCTCGTCACTCCATTCACCGCCGATAACAAGGTCGACGAACTCGCCTTCCGCAAACTCATCGACTTCCAGTTCGATAACGGCGTCACCGGCATCGTCCCAGTCGGCACCACCGGCGAATCCCCAACCCTCTCCCACGAGGAACACCAGGACGTCATCGCCCTCGCCGCCAAATTCGCCGACGGCCGCGGCCCGGTCATCGGCGGCACCGGCAGCAACAGCACCGACGAAGCCATCGAACTCACCAAAGCCGCAGAAGCCGCCGGCTGCGAAGCCGTCCTCCAGGTCTGCCCCTACTACAACAAGCCTTCCCAGGAAGGGCTCTTCCAGCACTTCAAAGCCGTCGCCGACTCCACTTCCTGCCGCATCATCCTCTACAGTATCCCCGGCCGCAGTGGCATCGAAATCGGCATCGACACCACCGCACGTCTCGCCGCCGCCTGCCCTAACATCGTCTCCATGAAGGAAGCCGGCGGCAGCGTCGAACGCGTCAATCAGCTCGTCGCATCCTGCCCCGATTCCTTCACCACGCTCAGCGGCGACGACTCCCTCACCCTGTCCTTCATGGCCGTCGGCGCCATGGGCGTCATCAGCGTCGCCTCCAATGTCATCCCCCGCCAGATGAGCGATCTCGTCAACGCCGCCCTCCAGGACGACTACAAGGCCGCCCGCGCCATCCACCGGAAATACTACCCGCTCTTCAGCGCCTTCCTCAAACTCGACACCAACCCGGTCCCCGTCAAAACCGCCCTCAAACACATGGGCTTCACCAACGGCAACCTCCGCCTCCCCATGGTCTCCATGCCCGCACCAAAAGACGCGGAACTCAAAGCCGCCCTCGCCGCCGTCGGCGTCATCTGACCTCACAAGGTCTCCCCTAACCACCCGCACCCATCCTCCCCATGAGCCGATCCGACGGAAGACTCCCCGACCAGCTGCGCCCCATCCGCTTCATCCCCCACATCGCCCCCGCAGCCATGGGCAGTGTCCTCTGCTGCTTCGGCAATACCCACGTCATCTGCACCGTCTCCATCGAAGACAAGGTCCCGCGCTGGATGAAGGAACAGAACGTCCAGGGCGGCTGGCTCACCGCCGAGTACTCCATGCTCCCGGCCTCCACCCGCGACCGCAAAGCCCGCGACATCAGCAAAGGCAAACTCGACGGCCGCAGCCAGGAAATCCAGCGTCTCATCGGCCGCGCCCTCCGCGCCGTCGTCGACCTCAGCATCCTCGGCCAGCGCACCGTCTGGGTCGATTGCGATGTCCTTCAAGCCGATGGCGGCACCCGCACCGCCTCCATCACCGGCGCCTGCGTCGCCTGCGCCATCGCCTTCAACCGGCTCGTCGAGGAAAAGAAGCTCTTCCGCTCCCCTCTAACGAAACTTGTCGCCGCCGTCAGCGCCGGCGTCTTCAAGAACGAAGCCCTCCTCGACCTCAATTACGTCGAAGACCGCGACGCCGCCGTCGACGCCAACTTCGTCATCACCGAATCCGGCGAATTCGTCGAAATCCAGAGCGCCGGCGAGGAAACCACCTTCTCCCCGGACCAACTCGCCAGTCTCCTCGCCCTCGGCCAGAAAGGCATCGCCGAACTCATCGCCCTCCAACAGGCCGCCATCCGCGCCACCCAGTCCGAAGCCACCACCGATCAGGTCTCCGCCCTAGCCGACTTCTTCGCCCGCCGCTGATCCCCCTCACATGAAACGCTTCCTGCTCCCCCTGCTGCTGTCACTCCCAGCCGCAGGCGGTGACCAACCGCAGTGGGGAGCCGCATGGTCGCGCAACATGGTCTCCCCGGAAACCAGCCTGCCCGCAAAAATCGACTTCCCCTCAGGCTCCGGCATCCTCTGGAAAATCCCCCTCGGCTCCGAAACCCACTCGTCCCCCGTCGTCTCCGACGGCCGTCTCTTCATCGGCACTAACAACGAACACCCGCGCGACCCGAAACACGCCGGCGACCGCGGGGTCCTCCTCGCCCTCGACGCCGCCGACGGCCACCTGCTCTGGCAACTCGTCGTCCCCAAACGCGACGAAGACCCCTACTTCGACTGGCCCAAAAGCGGCATCTCCTCCCCAGCCACCGTCGAAGGAAACCGCGTCTACATCGTCACCAACCGCGGCGAGGTCGCCTGTCTCGATACCCTCGGCCTCGCCAACGGCAACGACGGCCCGTTCACCGACGAAGGCCGCCACATGACCCCCGCCGGTACCGATCCGCTCTCCCCTGGCCCGCTCGACGCCGACATCATCTGGATCACCGACCTCTCCGCCACCGCCGGCATCTGGTCCCACGACGCCGCCCACAGCTCCATCCTCATCGACGGCCCTAACCTCATCCTCAACTCCGGCACCGGCGTCGACAACACCCACCGCCGCATCCGCACCCCGGACGCCCCAGCCCTCATCGTCCTCGACAAAGCCACCGGACGTCTCGTCGCACGCGACCGCGAAAACATCGCTCCCGACACGTTCCACAGCAACTGGTCCGCTCCCTCCCTCGCCACCTCCAACGGCACCCGCCGCCTCTTCTTCTGCGGCGGCAACGGCATCGTCTACGCCTTCGCACCACCAGCCCCGCCCGCCACCGACGGCATCGCTTCCCTATCCAAACTCTGGCAGCACGACCCCGACCCCGACGCCCCGAAAAAAGACGTCCACGTCTACAACCAGAACCGCAAGGAAAGCCCCAGCAATGTCTTCGGCATGCCCGTCTTCGACCGCGACCGGCTCTACATCGCCGGCGGCGGCGACCTCTGGTGGGGCAAAACCTCCTCGTGGCTCCAGTGCCTCGACGCCACTTCCGGCAAGCTCCTCTGGTCCACCGCCCTCGGCCGCCACGTCATGAGCACCCCCGCCATTTCCGGCGACCTCTGCTTCATCGCCGATACCGACGGCATCATCTACTGCTTCCACGCCGTCACCGGCCGCGAATTCTGGCGCATCCAGACCAAGGGCGACTACTGGGCCTCCCCGCTCGTCGCCGACGGCCGCGTCTACATCGGAAACCGCAAAGGCGGCTTCCTCATCCTCGCCGCCGACCGCGCCGCACCCCGCATCCTCAGCGAATCCCACGCCGGTGCCCCCATCAGCGCCACCGCCTGCGCCGCCCAGCACCGTCTCTATATCGCCACCATGTCCACGCTCTTCTGCGCCGGATCACCCTGATAAATCCTCAGGGCTCACCCGGAACAGCCAGCCCTGACACCGCCCGCTCAGAGCAATTCCGCAATCTGCACCGCGTTCAGCGCCGCGCCCTTCAGCAGCTGGTCACCCACCACCCAGAAAGCTAACCCGTTGTCCAGCGCACAATCCTTCCGCAACCGCCCCACCGCACAGTTGTCCCTACCCGCTATGTCCAAGGCCAGCGGATACTCACGCTTCGCAGGATCATCAATCACATCCAATCCCGGCGCTCCCGCCAGCACTTCCCGCGCCGCCGCCACACTCACCGGCCGCTCAAACTCCGCACTGATCGCAATGCTGTGCGCCCGGAACACCGGCACCCGCACACACGTCACCGACGCCCGGAACCCGGGATGATGCATGATCTTCCTCCCCTCGTTCTCCATCTTCATCTCCTCCTTCGTATACCCATCCCCCAGAAAACTATCCACGTGCGGGATCGCATTGAACGCAATCTGATGCGGATAGACATGCGGTGCCGTCTCCAGCTTCGCCGCATCCCACGCCCGATTCGCCCCAGCCCACTCCCGCGTCTGCGCCGCCAGTTCCTCAATCGCCTGCGCCCCAGTCCCCGACACCGCTTGGTAACTGCTCGCAAAAATCCTCGAAACCCCGAACGCCCGATGCAGCGGATACAACGCCATCAGCGAAATCGCCGTCGTGCAGTTCGGATTCGCAATGATCCCACGGTGCCCGGCCACATCCCCGGGATTGATCTCCGGCACCACCAGCGGCACTCCCTCATCCATCCGGAACGCCGACGAATTGTCCACCACCACCGCCCCGGCTCGCACCGCATGCGGCGCAAAATCCCGCGAAATCCCCCCGCCCGCACTGAACAACGCAATCTCCACACCAGCAAAGCTCTCCGGCGTCAGCTCCCGGATCGTCAGTTCCTCACCCCGAAACATCATCTTCTTCCCCGCACTCCGCGCACTCGCCAGCAATGTCAGGCGGCTCACCGGAAAATTCCGGCGCTCCAGACAACGCAGCATTTCAACACCCACCGCTCCGGTGGCACCCACAATGGCTAGATGACGTGGCTCAGACATGACTTTACTCGGGTTCTTCAAGGTTGCGCGCCCGCAGGCTCCTCCCGCAGGCAAAAAACAACCTCCTGCTCCCTTCGCCGGGAGTCAGGAGGCTGGCGAAGGTATCGGCGGAAAGATTACTTGGGATCCTTGCGCTTGAGCATAGGCAGCCCAGTGCGCTCGTTCTCAATCACCTTGTAACCGTCCGGAAGCTTGTCCAGAACCCCTTCCTTCTCCTCACCGGCGAAGAAATACAGGTTCGTAGTGCCACCGTCCGCACGCTTCTGTGCACGGAGGTGAAGAAAATAGGTCTTGCCGGATTTTTTGCTGACAACTGAATAAGCCATGATGTTTTCCTGAGTTGGGGGTTTCGTTCAGAAAGCAAGTCAGATCAGACCAGCTTGCTTGAGCACGGAAAAAGCACCATTCTTCGTCACCGTCTTCAATGCACGCGCACTGAGCTTCACCCGCACAAATTGCTTCAACTCCGGAACCCAGATGCGCTTGTCACGCAGGTTCGGCGAAAAGGTGCGGTTCACCTTCTTCACGTGATTCAGACCAATCCCGCCGGACTTCTTGGACTTACCACTGTGGTGAATGCGACGGCCGCGAAACTTGCGGACTCCTGTAATCTGGCAGACTTTGGCCATAAAATGAAATTCTGGTGAATGGGTTCGAACGGTGAAGGGCCTGCTGGTTTAACACGGAAACCCGCCCGGTCAAGAGATTCATTCATTCTCCGGGTTTTTCCCTCCCCCACCCCCCAGTCGCCCCAGCAACCCGCTCCACCGCCGCTGCCCCCCACCTCGCCCCACCGCCAGCGCCGCCGCCTTCGCATCCCCCACCAGCACCACTAGCTTCCTCCCACGCGTGATCGCCGTGTACAGCAGGTTCCTCTGCAGCATCACAAAATGCTGCATCGAGACCGGCACCACCACCGCCGGAAACTCGCTCCCCTGGCTCTTGTGAATCGTGATCGCCCACGCCAGCCGCAGTTCATCCAGATCCCCAGCCTCATACGCCACCAGCCGCCCATCCTCATACCGCACCTCCATCCGCAGCGGCTCCGCAGTCATCGCCACCACCCGCCCAATGTCCCCGTTGAACACTTCCTTCTCATAATTGTTCCGCGTCTGAATCACTTTGTCCCCCACCCGGAACCGCAACCCGAACCGATCCAGTTCCGCCTTCATCTCATGCGGCGGATTCAACGCATCCTGCAGCTCCATGTTCAGCGCCGCCGTCCCCAGCGACCCCCGGTTCATCGGCGTCAGCACCTGAATCCCCTCCACCGCCTCCAGCCCGAACGCCGCCGGAATCCGCTCCCTCAGCAGATGCACCAGCGTCCCCTTGATCTCCTCAGGCGTCCCCCGCTCGATAAAATGAAAATCACACCCGGGCGGCGCAGGCCTCACCGTCTCCGGCATCCTCCCCGCATTCACCGCATGCGCCGCCGTAATGATCCGGCTCTCCGCAGCCTGACGGAATATCTCCGTCAGCCGCACCACCCGCACCACCCCGCTCCCTATCACATCCGCCAGCACCTGACCAGGCCCCACCGACGGCAACTGATCCACGTCCCCCACCAGTATCAGCCGCGCCTGCTCCGGCAACGCCCGCAGCCAGTGCATCATCAGGCTCACATCCACCATCGAACACTCGTCCAGCACAAACACATCCCCCTTCAACGGATGCTCCCGGTTCTTCTGAAACCCGCTCCCCGGCTGGTACTCCAGCAACCGGTGCATCGTCATCGCCTCATGCCCGGTACTCTCACTCAATCGCCGCGCCGCCCGACCCGTCGGAGCCGCCGCCACTATCCGCTTGTCCCGCGACGCAAAAATCCGCAGCACCGCATCCAGAATCGTCGTCTTGCCAGTCCCCGGCCCTCCCGTAATCACCATCACCCGCTCCGCCAACGCCGCCCTCACCGCCGCAGCCTGCCCCTCCGCCAGCGTCCGCCCAGTCTCTTCCCTGACCTTCGCCAGCGCCCCCTCCGGCTCAATCACCGCACCCCCCACCGGAGCCACCGCCATCCGCCGGAACCACTCCGCCACTTCCCGCTCCGCCCGCGCAAGGTGCCCCGGGAAAACCAGCAGGGTCCCGTCCACCACCTCCCTCACCACTTCCGCCTCCCCAGCCATCCGCTCCAGCGCCGCACTCAGCCGCTCCGGCCCGCACCCTAGCAACTCCACCGCACGTGTCACCAGCTCCACCTCCGGCAGCGCACAATGCCCCTCATCCCCCGCCGCCAGCAGCAGATGAAACAACCCCGCCCTCATCCGCTCCGGCGCATCCGCAGGCATCCCCATCCGCACCGCTATCGCATCCGCCGTCCGAAACCCGATCCCCGCAATGTCATCCGCCAGCTGCCAGGGGTTCGCCTCCACACGCTCAATCGCCTGCTCCCCATACGCCCGGAAAATCTTCACCGCCTTCGCCGTGCTGATCCCGTTCGCATGCAGAAACACCATGATCCTCCGAATCGACTTCTGCTTCTCCCACGACGCCTTGATCTCCCGCCGCCGCTTGCTCCCCACCCCAGGCACTTCCTCCAATCGCGCACTCTGACTCTCGATCACCTCGAAAATCTCCTCCCCGAACTTCGCCACTAGCTTCTTCGCATACACCGGCCCGATCCCCTCAATCAACCCGCTCCCCAGATACCGCTCAATCCCCTCACGCGACGACGGCGCCTTCGTCTCAAGGTGCTCCGCCTTGAACTGCCGCCCGTACTCCGCCACGCTCACCCACTCGCCCCGCGCCTGAATCTCCTCACCAGCCGTCACCGCAGGCACCCGCCCAGTCACCGTCACCGGCTCGGCACGACCCCGGATCTTCACCTTCAGCACCGAATAACCAGTGTCCTCCGTGTGAAACGTGACGCGCTCAACCGTGCCGCTCAGCGATTCCATCCCCCTACCAAAGCCCCGCCCCGCCAGCGCGAAAGCGGGAACGTTTCCCCATCTTCGAACGTTGACATCCCCCTCGCTGTCAGATGAACTCGAAGTCATGGCCGCTCCCATCTCCACAAAATCCCGTCTCGTCGCCCTCCTCCTCTGCTGGTTCCTCGGCATCTTCGGTGCCCACCGCTTCTACGTCGGCAAAAACGGCACCGCCGCCCTCATGATCGTCACCCTCGGCGGCCTCGGCATCTGGGCCCTCGTCGACCTCATCATCATCGTCTGCGGCGCTTTCACCGACAAAGACGGCCTCAAGGTCTTCCAATGGATGGAACCAGGGGCCTGATCCCCTCCC
>CANHUG010000090.1 GCA_947462995.1 Verrucomicrobiales bacterium
ACGGGACGGGGCATGTTGGGAGAAGGGGGGCGCACGCAAAGGCTCGAAGGGCTTGTGGGGAGAGGCTGGCACGCGCACTCCGTGCGCAGGGAGAGCTGTAATGCTGACAGCAGTCCAGAGCCTTCGGCTATCTGGTACGGAGAGGGCGCGAGTACAGAGCCTTGCGATCCCGGGCTTGTTGGGAGAGGGGCGGGGTGGGAGAGGGGGGTGGAAAAGCAACAGGCGGAACGGATGAACCGTTCCGCCTGAAGCGGGGACAGACTATCGTGGGGGGGATTACTTGGCTGGTGGCAGGATGACGGAGTCGATCACGTGGATGACGCCGTTGCTGCCGACGATGTCGGTGGTGACGACTTTGGCGCCTGCGATGGTGACGCCGCCTTCGGTGGCGATCTTGGCGGAGGCGCCGTTGACCGTCTTCACGTCACCTGCCTTGACGTCTTTGGCGAGGACCTTGCCTGCGACGACGTGATAGGTGAGGATAGCGGCGAGCTTAGCCTTGTTTTCTGGCTTGAGGAGTTCTTCGACGGTGCCCTTAGGGAGCTTGGCGAAGGCTTCGTTGGTTGGGGCGAAGATGGTGAATGGGCCTTTACCGGAGAGGGTTTCGGCGAGGCCGGCGGCCTTGACTGCGGCGACGAGGGTGGAGAAGTCCTTGTTACCGGCGGCGATTTCGACCACCGTTTGTTTTTCGTCGGCGGAGGCGGTGATGGCGCTGAATTGGAAGGCAGCGGCGACGGCGGAGAGGAGGAGGATTGTTTTCATCTGATTTGGGTATTAGTAGTTTTGAGTTGTTCTGCCAACTTGGCAGCGGATGACAAACGGTGCGGGTGCGGTGAGCGGTTGCGCTGGATGCGGAGATTGAAGAAAGTATTTACTGCATCCGGCGGATGGGTTGGCGGCGTTGGCGGGACCGTGATTCCGGGTGAGGGGGAGGCATCCGGGGTGAGGGCAGAGATGAGCAGAGAGCGGGATTGTGGGGGAATAGAGGTGAGGGAAGGCGTCTGGCTGGGGTGGGAGTCGAGTGGTGGGGCGAGGGAGCGAGGGGGTGTGGTGGGGGTGTCTTGAGGTTCCGTGAATGGCTGCAAATCAACAGTTGCGCCTGTGGGGGTGACCGATAAAATCGCCGCCCCCTCCCCGAATCTTAACTTTTACCTGGCTCTCCGCAGGCCGGCACGATCATGATTATTGCAGCATCCGAGTTTCTTCTTCACAACGGCATCGCGCTGGCGCTGGTGCTGGCGGTCTTTGGCCTGCTGGTGGCGTTCTGGCTGATTGCGCGGATTCGGGCGGCGTCGCCTGGGAATGCGCGGATGATTGAGGTGGCTGGGGCGGTGCAGGAGGGTGCGAGGGCTTATTTGAACCGGCAGGTGGTGGCGGTTGGGGTGATTGCGGCGGTGATTACGGTGCTGTTGTTTGCGTGGAAGCGGTCGGCGCCGTTGCCATTGGGTTTTGTGACTGGGGCGGTGTGTTCGCTGGCGGCTGGGTATATAGGGATGCGGATTGCGGTGCTGGCGAACGTGCGGACGACGCAGGCGGCGTCGGAGAGCGAGGCTGGGGCGCTGCGGATTGCATTTAATGGTGGAGCGGTGACGGGGTTGCTGGTGGTGGGGTTGGCGCTGTTGAGTGTGGGTGGGTTTTTTGCGGTGATGCGGCCGCATGGGACTGGGGAAGCGGTGAGCAGCCTTGTGGGTCTGGCGCTGGGGGCGAGCCTGATTTCGGTTTTTGCGCGGTTGGGCGGGGGGATTTACACGAAGGCGGCGGATGTGGGTGCGGATCTGGTGGGGAAGGTGGAATCGAATCTGAACGAGGATGATCCGCGGAATCCGGCGACGATTGCGGACAACGTGGGGGACAACGTGGGGGATTGTGCGGGGATGGCGGCGGACGTGTTTGAGACGTATGCGGTGAGCCTGATCGGGGCGCTGCTGATCAGCACGCTGCAATTGAAGGGGGTCGAAGGCGGGTTGGTGTATCCTTTTGCGATCGGAGGGATTTCGATCATCACGGCGGTGCTGGGGGTGCTGTATGTGAATCTGCGGGCGGCGTCGGGTCGGGCGGACCGGGTCTTGATTGAGGGTGTGATTGTGTCGGGGATACTGTCTGCATTGCTGTACTGGCCTGCGACGACGGCGCTGCTTCCGGCGACGTTGGAGATTGGGGGGAAAGTGTACACCCAGGCGGGGATTTACGGGAGTGCGCTGGTTGGGTTGTTCATGACGTTCGGGGCGGTGTTCATTACGAATTACTATACCTCGACGGCGTATGCGCCGGTGCGGAACATAGCGAAGGCGTCGGAAACCGGGCATGCGACGAACATCATTGCGGGGATTGCGGTGGGGAACATGGCGACGGCGCTTCCGGTGCTGCTGATTGCGGTGTCGATCTGGCTGAGTTTTGCGTGGGGTGATTTGTTCGGGGTGGCGACGGCGGTGATGAGCATGCTGAGCATGGCTGGGATTATTATTTCGCTGGATGCTTTCGGGCCGATCACGGACAACGCGGGTGGGATTGCGGTGATGAGCGGGTTGCCTGAGAGTGTGCGGGCGCGGACGGATGCGCTGGATGCGGTGGGGAACACGATGAAGGCGGTGACGAAGGGGTATGCGATTGCTTCGGCGGGGCTGGCGGCGCTGGTGTTGTTCGGGTCTTACTATCTGGAGCTGGAGGACAAGCTGAGGGCGGCGGGCAAGCTGCTGGTTGGGGAGAGTGTGGAGTTTTC
The DNA here is from genome assembly GCA_947462995.1 of Verrucomicrobiales bacterium. Taxonomy (GTDB): domain Bacteria; phylum Verrucomicrobiota; class Verrucomicrobiia; order Verrucomicrobiales; family V1-33; genus V1-33. Next base: position 2,720 of record CANHUG010000090.1, read on the forward strand.
GCTGAAGGATCCGCGGGTGATCATCGGGATGTTCCTTGGCGGGCTGCTGCCATTTTTGTTCAGTGCGATGGGAATCAGTGCGGTGGGTCGGGCGGCTGGGGCGGTGGTGGTGGAGGTGCGGCGTCAGATTGCGAAGTTCCCTGGGATTCTGACTGGGGAGCAGAAGCCTGAGTATGCGGCGTGTGTGGATATTGTGACGAAGGCGGCGTTGCGGGAGATGGTGTTGCCGGCGCTGTTGCCGGTGGCTGGGGTGCTGGCGGTGGCGGCGATTCCGCAGCTTGGGCGGGAAGCGCTGGGAGGTTTTCTGATGGGGACGATTGTGACGGGGTTGTTTGTGGGGATTTCGATGACCTCGGCTGGCGGTGCGTGGGACAATGCGAAGAAGTACATTGAGGAAGGCAACCATGGCGGGAAGGGCAGTGACGCGCACAAGGCGGCGGTGACTGGCGACACGGTGGGGGATCCGTACAAGGACACGGCGGGGCCGGCGATCAATCCGATGATCAAGGTGGTGAACATCGTGGCGATTCTGGTGATTGAGCTGTTCTTCCTCTGAGGGGAGGGGTCAGGGGAGTGATTGGATGGAGAAGCGGAGGGCGGTGCGGCCGTCGGGGGATGGATAGCGGCGGACGGTGCGGACCCCGCCGCCGGGGTTGAAGGTGGCGGATGGGGGGACGTCGGACCATGATTTGAGGTCGGAGGATTCCTGGACGGTGATTCTGGCCCATGTGGAGTTGGTGGGGTCGCGCGGTTGCCATGAGAGGGCGAGGCGCGGGCCGTTGGCTCCGGTGTTTTCGATCCATGGCTGTGGGAGGAGGTGGCGGTCCTTGCGGACGGGGTCGAGGTCGAAGGCGAACTCGACGAGATTGCGGAGACCGTCGCCGTCGGGGTCATCGGCCCAGCCGCGGTCGCCGTCGGCGATGTCGTAGCCGCGGGCCCATTGGTTGAGGGAGAGGTCGATGGCCTGGCCGAGGATGGCGCCGACGATTTCGCGATTGGAGAGGCGCGGGATGCGGGTGTTTTCGAGGAAGTTGAAGGCGTCGAGGATGTACTGGGCGAAGACGGCCTGGATGGGCCAGTTGGGATGGAAGCCGTCGCCGAGGAAGAGTGAGGCGGGGTCGCCGGAGCTGCTTTCGCGTTTTTCGATGCGGAACCCGCCGGTGACCCAGCGTGGTGCGGTGACGAGGTCGCGGGTGATGGAGTAGGTGTCGGCGTAGCCGGCGTGGGCGGCTGCGGCGGCCTTGTGGATGCGGAGGTTGAGGGTGTCGAGGGCGGCGGTGACGCGGGTGGTTTTGACGGGATCGTAGGGGTGGGCGTTGTTTTTGCTGGGGGTGCCGCCGAGGTGGGGGACGCCGCAGACGACGAGGGGGATGGAGGGGTGGCGGGAGCGGACGAATTGGATGACGGATTCGATGTCGGAGGCGACGGAATGGATCCATGAGTCGGCGGGTTTGCCGTTGTAGAGGTCTTCGTATTTGGTGCGGACGTCATTGCCGCCGAGCCAGATGACGACGCGAGCGTCGTCGGAGCGGAGTTGGGAGTCGAGAGCGGCTGAGGAGACGCCTGGGGTGGCGAGGTTGCGGGCCCAATCGGAGGCGAAGGAGCCTGGGATGGACCAGTTGAGGGCGTGGCCGGTGAGGCGGGAGTCGGTGAAGGTGCTGAAGCTGCCCATGTCGAAGGAGTCGTGGCGGCGTTCGTCGAGGATTTCGCACCAGTTGCGGATGTGGGCTGCGACTGGGGAGCCGCCGATGCCGAGGAAGGTGACCTGGTATTCTTTGGAGAGACTGTCGCCGAGGACGATGAGTTGGCCGGCGGGGGAGTGGGCGGCGGCGAGGAGGGAGGTGGTGAGGAGGGCTGAACTGAGGAGGAGGCGGGAGGCTGGCACGGGAGTGGTGATGGGTTGCCGAGTCGGAGGGAGAGTGGCGTTATCGGGCTGGGTTGTCGGCCGAAAATTTTCCGGCGACTTGTTACTTTCTGCTGGACTGTGAGGGGGAGCTCTAGTACTTGGTGGGGTGTATCGGTGTCCCTTGGTGGCTACCATTCGAATTTTCAACCCAACCCAAATCCTAAATGAACCAATCCAGACTCACTATGAGCTTCGCTGGAGTTGCTGCGATGGTGGCGCTTTCGCTTGGTGCCCCTGCCAGCGCGGTGGCTGCCGACTGTGGCGGAGAGGCCAAGAAAGTGGCGAAGGCTATCGGTGCCAATCCTGAGAGCACGCTCAAGGTTGTTGCTGAGCTTGTTTCGGCTTCGCCGAAGTGCTCCTGCGAGATTGTGAAGGCTGCCATTTCTGCTTCGAAGGCGGACAAGGACATGGTGGTTCAGATTGTGACGACTGCGGCTGATGCAGCGCCTGAGGAAGCGGCGAGCATCATCAACTGTGCGGTGCAGAGTTCGCCTGAGTCGGCCAGCCTGATTGCTGCGAAGTACGGCAGTGTGACTGCTGGTGCTGGCAAGGCCGTGGTGCCGACGGGCAAAGAGCCTGTGGCGACTGGCAAGGGCAAGGTTCCTGTGGAGCCTGTGAAGGAAGATGATTACACATGGGACTTCGGTCTGATGCAGCCTGGTGTGGGTGGGATTTATCTGATCACGCCTGGTGGTGGTGTTGGGTATGCGCCTGGCCAGCCTCGTCCTGGGGACAAGGATGGTGACGGCATCCCTGATGCATACGATCCGAATCCGAACAAGCCGAACAACCCGAATGAAAACACGGGTGGGACGACTAGGCCGCCGAGGCCGGTGCGTCCGCCAGGGCCGATTTCCTGAATTTCTCTGCGGGTGACTGCAGATTTTGAGACAGCCTCTCCTGAAAGGGAGAGGCTGTTTTTTTTGAAGTGGGAAGTGGGAAGGGAGAAGTGGTGGAGGGTGGAGTTGGGGGTTACATGAGTTCATGGGCGAGGATGCTGATGGTGTAGATGGCGGCGGTTTCTGTGCGGAGGATGATGGGTCCGAGGCTGAGTGGGAGGAAGCCTTGAGAGCGAGCGAGGCCGTATTCGGCTGGGGTGAAGTCGCCTTCTGGGCCGATGAGGACGAGGGCGTGGCGGATGGGGTTGGGGGATGAGGCGGCGGCGTCTGCGAGGATGGATTTGAGGCGGCGAGCGTCGGGGTCGATGGCAGCGATGAGTTTGAGGTCTGCTTGTGGGGAGGAGGCGATGAATTGGTCCATGGGGATGGGGGTATGGACGGAGGGGAGCCAGTTTTGGCCGCATTGTTTGCAGGCCTCGATGGTGGTGCGCTGCCATTTGTCGCGGCGGTCGGCGCGTTCGGAGGCGTCGAGGCGGACGATGGTGCGTTCGCTGATGAGTGGGATGATTTCGGCGGCTCCGAGTTCTGTGGCTTTCTGGAGGATGAGTTCCATGTTTTTGCCTTTGGGGATGGCTTGGGCGAGGGAGATGCGAGCTGGCAGGGCCGGGGAGCGGTGGGAATGGATGGTGCGGAGGATGGTTTCGCGTTTGGAGGTGTGGGTGATTTCGGCGGTCCATTCTGTGCCTTCGCCGTTGAAGACGACGACGCGGGTGCCTTCGCGGAGGCGGAGGACCTCGTGTGCGTGGTGGCATTCGGCTTCGTCGAGGCGGATTTCTTCGGGGTCGCAGTTGGCGGGGTGGACGTAGAAGCGAGGGAGGCTCATGAGAGAAGGGTAGGAGGGTTAAGGGGGGTTAGTGAGAGGAGGAGGAGAGCCATGTGTGGCCGAGAGGAGGGAGAGGTGCTGGGAGGTTGGGGAGGGGGAATTCGCGGATGATGCGGCCGTCGCTGGAGAGGTGGACGATGGAGGCGGCGTGGAGGTTGCCTGAGAGACGGGAGCCTTGGGGAGGGGAGAGGGAGAGCGACCAGTTGGTGGTTGGGAAGTTGTCGGGGAGGAGGAAGCCGAGTTCTGCGGGTTGGCCGTTTGCGGAGGAGAGGGGGCCCTTGCTGATGTGGGGGCCATGTTGGTGGAGGCGTGCGAAGGCTTCCCAGACGTTGTTGCCGGGGCGCTGGGGGGCGGGGGAGGAGCGGAAGAGGAGCGGTTGGAATGCCTGCGGGTGGTTGGGGGGGCCTGCGGCGATGAGGAGAGTGGAGCGGTCGGCGCAAAGCAGCGACAGTTTGAGCATGGTGCGTGGAGGTTTGGCGGGAGCGGGCTGCACGGTGGCGACGTATTGGGACCATGGCCAGCGGGTGATGGCGTGATCTCTGAAGAGGACCCATGCCATGCCGCGGTCGCCCCATGAGCGGCCCCATGGGTTGACGGCGAGGAAGGCGCCTTGTTCGCGATCGGCGAGGGTGACGAGGCCGTCGCCGGTGATGTCGATGTCGGAGGTGATGCGGCCGTCGCCGTTGCAGTCGCGGCCGATGGATTGGTCGAAGCCTGCGTAGACCATGGCGTGGCCGGGGCCTGACGAGCCCCATGAGGAGACGATGGCGCGGCAGCCGGAAGTGGTGCCTGCGGGGAAGGGGAGGACTTTTGCGCCTTGGATGGGGAATTCGGTGGCGAGCGGGTGATGGTCGGCGAGGAGTTGGAGGGTTTTATTGAGGGAGGGAGTGTCTGAGAGCGGGAGGACCTGCCATGATTGGGCGCGGTTGAGGAGGGCGCGGCGGTATTTGTGGAAGCCGCTCATGAGGGTTGGAGAGGGGTTGGGGAGGTCGGATTCGAGGGGGACGCCAGAGTCGGCGGCGAGGATCCAGCCGTCGATGAGGTGGGAGCGTTTGGAGGTGGAGTCGGCGAGGAGGAGGTAGGCGTGGGAGGGGGTGAGTCGGAGGGCGGGGGAGCTGGCGGTGGTGTTGCGGGATCTGGCGATTTCAGCGCCGAGGGTGTAGTAGAGGCCTGCGTGCTGGGCGCAGGAGAAGCTTTCCTGGCGGACGATGGGAGGGAACCATGGTCTGGTGGTGAGATTGACGCGCTGGGGGAGGTTCCGGCTGATGGAGGCGGAGGGGGAGCTGCGGCAGCTGGAGAGAGAGGGTGAGCAGGCCAGTCCGAAGGACAGGGCGAGGGCCGTCAGGGGCTTCATGGGTGGATGGAGAGCACGGGATCCGTGGGCTGTCCAATGTGCGGGGGGAGATGATGAAGATTGATTTAGGGTTCGTCCGGCGGTTACATGCGTGCGTATAGAAGGTGCCATTTACTGATCCATGCCTGCCCAACGTCTTTCCCGTGTTTCAGGTACAGTCTTGCCGCCGGAGGCGGGACGATCCGAGGCATTGTTGTTATTGCTGCGGGATCTTGCGGTACTGACGGATACTGAATTTGACCATGTGCGGGTGAAGCAGTCGCTGGAGAACGCGGCTGGTGGCGAGCGTGAGCCGATGGAGATGCTGGTGGATGCGGGGGCGAGGAGCGGGTTGAGGGTGGAGCCGGTGCGGCTGACGGTGGTGGATGCGGTGTGGCAGGCGCGGCATGATTTGCCGTTAGTGGCGTGGAGTCCTGTGCAGGGGCGGTGGGTGGTGGTGACGGGAGCGTCGTGGTTCCGGGTGAGGCTGGCGGGGAATGGGAATGCGGGGGACCGGATGGTGATGGGGCGGCGGGAGCTGGCGGGGATTCTGGGGTGCGGTGGGACGGATGAGCTAGTGGAGTTCGGGATGGTGCATGCGGAGAGCCCTGCGGAGCCGGCGAGCGGGAGGGACCGGGTGCATTACGGGACGGGAGAGAGTGATGGCGGTCATGGGCATGGGGGAGGGCATGGCGGGCATGGCGGGCATGGAGGTCATGAGGAGGTGGCGCCATGGCGGCGGTTTTTCGCGTTATTGAGGGCGGAGGTGCCGGATATCAGTTCGATTGTGATCTACAGTCTGGTGACGGGGATTCTGTATCTGGCGGCGCCGTTAGCGGTGAATGCGCTGGTGAGTAATTTGTCGTTTGGTGGGCAGGGACAGCTGATTCAGGCGGTGGTGGCGCTGGCGATTGCGCTGCTGGTGTGTCTGGCGATCGGGGCGACGGTGAGGGGGTTGCAGTATTATTTGAGTGATGTGATTCAGCGGCGGTTGTTTGTGCGGCTGACGGCGGATTTATCGTATCGGCTGCCGCGAGTGGAGGTGAAGAGTTATGACGGGATGCATGCGCCGGAGCTGATGAATCGGTTTCTGGATATTGTGACGGTGCAGAAGACGACGGCGTTTCTGCTGCTGGACGGGATCAATGTGGTATTGAGTGCGTTGATCGGGATGGTGGTGCTGGCGTTTTATCATCCGTTTCTGCTGGCGTTTGATGCGTGCATTGTGGTTGGGGTGGTGATCATCACGGTGGGGTTTGGTCGGAATGCGGTGAAGACGAGCATTGTGGAGAGCCGTGCGAAGTATGCGGTGGTGCACTGGCTTGAGGAGTTGGCGAGGTATCCTGCGGTGTTCAAGGGGCCGGGGGGGTATGCGCTGGCGTCGGAGCGTGCGGATCAGCTGGCGCTGGACTATCTGCATGCGCGGGGGAGTCATTTCCGGATCCTGATCCGGCAGATTGGGGGTTTTCTGATGCTGGAGGTGGTGGCGTCGACGGCGTTGCTGGTGATTGGGGGATGGCTTGTGCTGCAGATGGAGCTGACACTGGGGCAGTTGGTGGCGAGCGAGCTGATTGTGGGGGCGCTGGTGGCGTCGATGGGGAAGCTAGGGAAGCAGTTTGAGGCGTGGTATGATGCGATGGCGGCGATGGACAAGCTGGGGCATCTGGTGGATTTGCGGGTGGAGCGTGATGACGGGGAGGTTCCGGCTGGAACGGGCGGAGCGGCGGAGGTGAAGGTGGAGGGCGTATCTTATGCGTATCTGGAGGGTAGGCCGGTGCTGGGAGAGCTAGGGTTCCGGCTGGCGGCGGGGGATCGGGCGGCGGTGGTAGGGCCGCATGGGAGCGGGTCGAGCACGGTGTTGTCGCTGCTGGCGGGGTTGAGGCAGCCGGACAGCGGGACGATCCGGATTGACGGTGTGGATTTGAGGTCGTGGCATCTGGAGAGCCTGCGGTCCGGGGTGGCTCTGGTGAGGAGCGGGGAGATTCTGGAGGGAACGATTGCGGACAATGTGCGGTTGGGGAGGCCGGAGGTGAGGGCGGATGAGATACGGGCGGCGATGGCGAAGGTTGGGTTACTGGAGGAAGTGCTGGCGTTGCCGCAGGGGATGAACACGATGCTGGTGACTGGGGGGCGGCCGCTTTCGACGGCGCAGTGTGTGCGGTTGCTGGTGGCGCGGGCGATGGTGTCGCGGCCGCGATTGCTGCTGCTGGATGAGGTGCTGGACGGGCTGGGGGTGGATGATCTGGACGGGCTGGCGGCGGAGTTGTTTGATCCTGGATGTCCGTGGACGCTGCTGGTGGCGACGCGTGATCCTGCGGTGGTGGGGTTGTGCAGCAAAGTGATCCGGCTGACGGCCCCGACGGCGATGAACCTGAAAGCACACTGAAACGATGTCATCTGCGCACACTGAAACGGGGGCCATGACCCTGCTGGACCGGAAAGCGAATCTGCCTGCGATGGCGATGGCTGGGACGGTGAGGAGTTGCCGGATCCTGGGGAGGGTGCTTTCGATGCTGTTTCCGGTGGTGGTGCTGGGGCTGGTGTTTCTGCCGTGGCAGCAGAATGTGGGCGGGGTTGGGAAGGTGATTGCGTATGATCCGCTGGACCGGCGATTGAATGTGGAGAGCCAGGTGTCTGGGACGGTGAAGGCGATGCATGTGGTGGAAGGGCAGACGGTGAAGGAGGGGGAAGTGATTTGCGAGATTCAGGACAACAATCCTGACCTGCTGGCGAATCTGGCGTTGCAGCGGCGAGCGGTGGAGGCGCGGCTGGCGGCTGCGAAGGGACGGATTGAGGATCTTGAGACGCAGGGGGCGAGTCAGCAGCTGGCGATGCAGCAGGCATTGGATGCGGCGAGGCAGCGGGTGATGGCGGAGAAGGCGGCGGGCGGGGCGGCGACGTTGAATTTCGAGCGGAGCACGAAGCTGGTGAAGCGCGGGGTGATATCGAGCCGGCAGTTTGAGCTGGATCGGCGGGACCATGAGGCTGCGGTGGCGAACGTGGGGAATGCGGAGGCGACGCTTGGGCGGACGGAGGCGGATTTTCAGGCGGTGATCGCGGGGATACGAGCGCAGCGTGGGAGTGCGGATGCGGAGGCTGCGGCTGCGGAGCGTGAGTTGACGGCGATGGACAATCAGATTGCGCAGAACGAGCGGCAGGTGGTGACGGCTGCGAGGGGTGGTGTGGTGCTGAGTGTGGGGGCGACGGCGGGGACCTATTTGAGGCCTGGGTCGTCGGTGTGTGTGATAATTCCAGAGACGGACAGTCGGCTGGCGGAGGTGTGGCTGGATGGGAATGACATGCCGCTGGTGCAGCCTGGGCGGAAGGTGCGGCTGCAGTTTGAGGGATGGCCGGCGATTCAGTTTGTGGGGTGGCCGAGTGTGGCGGTGGGGACGTTTGGGGGGCGGGTGATGTGGGTGGATCCGAATGTGAGTGACAGCGGGAAGGTGAGGATTGTGGTGGAGCCTGACCCTGATGTGATTGAGCGGGACGGGGTTGCGGTGACGGAGACGTGGCCTGCGAACCGTTGGTTGCGGCAGGGGGTGCGGGTGAACGGGTGGGTGCTGCTGGAGCAGGTGCCGTTGTGGAAGGAAGCGTGGCGGCGGATCAACGGGTTTCCGCCGGTGGTGGCGGACGGGGAGTCGGACAAATTCAAAAAATCCTGACATTCTGGCCCATGCATGCGTCTGACCTGTGGAATGTGAGGAGATTGCTGCCTGTGGGGGTGGTGCTGGTGTTTGGCGGGGTGGCGGCGGGAGCG
>CANHUG010000091.1 GCA_947462995.1 Verrucomicrobiales bacterium
CATCCCTCCCGCATTGTTCCTCACAAAAAACTTCCCGATGTCGTCCGGCGAATTCGTATGCTCCGGTTCCGCCTGCAGAAACACTTTGTACACCCGCCCGAACTTCACAAAATCATTCACATACATCCCGCTCAGATACGCCTGCAGCGTCTGAAACACGCTGTCCACCGGCACCCCCAGCGCCCGCGCCTTCTCCCGGTCCAGCTCCACCTTCACCTGCGGCGTCGCCGGCTGAAACGTCGTGATCACCCGCGCAATCTCCGGCCGCTTCGTGCACTCCGCCACCACCCGCTCCACATGCCCCCCTAACTCCGCAATGCTCCCGCCCGCCCGATCCTGCAGCTGCATCGTGAACCCCGAAACGTTCCCGTAACCCGGCAGCGGCGGCGGCCCGAACGCAAACACCCGCGCCCCCGCAATCCGGCTGAACTTCCGGTTCCACTCCAGCGCCAGCGCCTTCGAATGCAGCGCCGGATCCTCACGATCCTTCCAGTCGTCCAACCCGATGAACATCAGCGCCGAATTCGGAAAACTCAGCGAATTCAATATATTCATCCCCGAAATCGCCAGCGCCGACCTCACCCCCTTCGTATTCCCCACAATCTCCTCCACCTGCTTCAGCAACGCATCCGTCCGCTGCAGCGATGTCCCGTCAGGCAACTCCACCGCCACAAACAGATACCCTTTGTCCTCGTCAGGAATAAACCCGCCAGGCACCGCCTTCCCCAACGCGTAAATCCCTCCCATCACCGCTCCCAGCAAGAGCATCGACCGCGCCGCCTTCCGGATCAACCCGCCCACCACCACCCCATACACATTGGTTACCCAGTCAAAGCACTGATTGAACTTCCGGAAAAACCACGCCAGCGGCCCGCGCCCAGGCTCAGGCTTCCTCAGCATCATCGCCGACAACGCCGGACTCAGCGTCAGCGCGTTGATCGCCGAAAACACCACCGACACCGCAATCGTGATCGCAAACTGCTGATACAACGCCCCGGTCACCCCGCCCATGAAGGCCACCGGCAGAAACACCGCACACAAAATCAACGCAATCGCCACCACCGGCCCCGACACTTCCTTCATCGCCTGCCGCGTCGCCTCCACCGGACTCATCCCATGCTCAATATGGTGCTGCACCGCCTCCACCACCACAATCGCATCATCCACCACAATCCCGATCGCCAGCACCAGCCCGAACATCGTCAGCGTGTTCACACTGAATCCCAGCATCGGAAACACCATGAACACCCCCAGCAGCGACACCGGCACCGTCAGCATCGGAATGATCGTCGCCCGGAAACTCTGCAGAAACACAAACACCACCACCAGCACCAGCAAGATCGCCTCCACCAGCGTATGCACAATCTCCTCCATCGACGCCTTGATCGGCAGCGTCGAATCCAATGTAATGCTGTACTCCATGTCCGGCGGAAACTTCGCCGCCGCATCCGCCAGAATCTTCTTCACCGCATCCGCCGTCTCGATCGCATTCGCCCCAGGCGCTAGGTAAACCCCGATCGCTCCCGCCGGTGACTTGTTCAACCGCGCCCGCAAATCATACGTCTGCGCCCCCAGCTCCACCCGCCCCACATCGCTGATCTTCACCTGCGAACCGTCCGACGCCGCACGGATAATAATGCTCTCAAATTCCTTCGGCTCCTTCAGCAACCCAGCCGCCCGGATATTGTACTGCTTCGCCTGACCCGCCGGTGCCGGCTCCGCCCCAATCCGTCCAGCCGGGGTCTGCGCATTCTGTTCCTTCACCGCACTCGCCACCTCCGACGGCGTAATCCCATACGTCGCCAGCTTCTCAGGATCCAGCCAGATCCTCATCGCGTAATCCTGCGCCGTGAAATTCCTCACATCCCCAACCCCCTTCACCCGCTTGATCTGATCCACCAGATTGATATCCGCATAATTCCCCAGAAACACCCCGTCGTACGTCCCCTTCGGCGACGCCAGACCAATCGCCAGCAGAATATCCGGCGACGACCGGTTCACCACCACGCCCTCACGCTTCACCGCATCCGGCAACTGCGCCTCCGCCTGCCCCACCCGGTTCTGCGTGTTCACCTGCATGATGTCCACATCCGTCCCCACATCAAAGGTCACATTCAGCGTCATCTTCCCGTCGTTCGCACTGTACGACTGCATGTACAGCAACTGATCCACCCCGTTCACCTTCGACTCAATCGGCGTCGCCACCGACTCCATCACCGCCTCCGCCGCCGCCCCACGATACGAACTCGTCACCTGAATCAGCGTCGGACTCACGTTAGGGTATTCCGACACCGGCAACCGCGACAGCGAAATCAGACCAATGATCACCGTGAGGATGGATATCACCATCGCCACAATCGGCCTCCGGATGAAAAAGTCAGCCATGGCTCAATATCGTCCGGTTCAGGGTTTCTTCGGCGCAACCGCCCCGCCCGCCGCAGCTCCCGGCACTTTCGCCCTCAGCTCATTCAACGCACTCTCATCCACCTTCCCCTCCGTCACCGTCACCACCACCCCGCTCCGCACCTTCTGCACACCCTCGATAATCACCTGGTCATTCTCAGTAACCCCCTCCGTCACCACACACAGCGACCCGAAATGCAGCCCGGTCTTCACCGCCCGCATCTCCACCTTCCCCTCCGCTCCCACCACAAACACATTCTCCCGTCCCTGCAGTTCCACCACCGCGTACTCCGGCACCAGCAGCACTCCCGGCAATGTCCGCAACAACGCCCGCACTCTCAGAAACTGCCCCGGCCTCAACACTTTGCCAGGATTCGGAAACTCCACCCGCAACTTGATCGTCCCCGTCGCCGCATTCACCGTCCGATCCAGAAACACCAGCTTCCCAAAACTCGGATGCAGCGCCCCATTCGCCAGCACCGCGGAAAACACTGTATCCCCCCGGTTCCCTAACCGCTCGGCACCGTTCAAATACGCCACCTCACTCACATCCAGACTCGCCCAGATCGGATCCACCGGCGAAATCGTCGCCATCACCGTCGGCTCGCCCTTCCCCACCAATGCCCCCAGATCCACCTGCTTCGACCCGATAATCCCCGACACCGGCGCGTTGATCACCGTATAACCAAGATCAATCTCCGCCCCCCGCAACGACGCCTTCGCACTCTCCACCGCCGCCTGCGCCTGCGCCTGCGCAGACGTCGCCTGATCGAGATCCTTCCGGGGCACCGCCCCCACCTTCGCCAGCGGCCGCAACCGCTCCACATCCAGCTTCGTCTGCGCCAGCGCCGCCTCCACCTGCCCTAAATTCCCCTTCGCCACCTCCACCCGCTGCTCAATCGGCTTCCGATCCAGCAAAAACAACGGATCGCCCTCCTTAACCTCCGTCCCGTCCGCAAAAAGAATCTTCTCCACCGTCGCCTCCACCCGCGCCCGCACCTCCACACTCGCCACCGCTTCCGTCCGCCCGATCGACTCCGCCATCATCGGCACATCCGCCTTCAATGGCCGCGCCACCTCCACCAATGGCGGCGGCATCACCGGCATCGCCGGCACCGCCCTCTTGCACGACGAAACACCCAGCCCCGCAGCCAGCACCAGCACTGGCCACCCGGTTAACGCACGTCGGTTCTCTTTCTTCATGTCAGCATCGGTGTTGGCATCCGGAATCAATTGATCCTCAGCGGCGAGGCATACCACCATGTCGCTCCACCGCGCAAGTGCACGCAGACGGCATGCCAGGTTTATTCCCAACCACCCATTCCCATCCCACCCCTCAGTTCATGATCCGGTTGAACCACGCATCATAACGCTCGTCCCGACCCTGCTCCCGGATCTGCCGCCGGTCCTGATACTTCTGATACCCTTCGTTCCGCGCATCCACCCGCTTCTGCACCTCCTCGTTGCTCGCACAGGACGACAGAAACACAGCAAGCATCACAGAAGCAAAAACACAGAATCGCATGGTCATAAAATAGTTCGGTAGTCAGCGCTCAGCCGCCTCCCCCCCTCATCCATGACTCCCCCCCGCAGGTCAACCCCCGATCTCCCTCAAGGTCCACCCGCCGGTTTCACCGCCACAGCATCCACATCAGCCACCTGCTTCCCATCCCGATCCCATCCCACAATCCGCCCCTCCGCACTCCCCGCAAACACCCGCGTCCCATCCGCCCGCGCCGCCACACAGTACAACGCCGTCCCCGACCGCCCCAGCACGCGCTCATTCCCCGTCTCCGAACTCTGCGCCCCCGTGTGCGCCTTCAAATCATCATAACGCATCAACGCCCCGTCGTCCGTCGCCGCATACACCGCCGCCCCGCCCCACACCACCGCATTGAACGCCGCAGGCTTGCCCGACAGCGTCACCGTGCTCTCCCGAGTCTTCACATCCCACACCTTCAACTGCCGGTCCGCACCACCCGTCACCAACTGCGTCCCGTCCCCGTTCAGCGCCATCCCTAACACCTGCGTCCCGTGCGCCTCCACCCGCATCGTCTCCTTCCCGCTCCCCACCTCCCAGAACTTCACAAACTTGTCGCCCCCCGCCGTCACCACCGTCTTCCCGTCCCCCGTCAGCGCCATCGCAAACACCGTGTCGTCATGCGCCTTCCACGACCGCTCCAATCCCCCCGTCTCCACCCCCATCACCCGCACCATCCCCGCCTCGCCCGCCAAACCATCCGCCACCAGCACCTTTCCTCCCTCCATCAACGGCACCAACGCCGTCACCCGGTCCGTCAATCCCTCCGTCACTTCCCGTTCCTTCACCAATCCATCCACCTTCCACACCACCACCCGACGAAACGCCCCGCTCACTAACCTCCCGTCCGGCAGCCACGCCAACGACTGCACCGCATCCATCTGCGCCACCGCCCTGGCCCGCAACTCCAACCCCGCATCCGTCACCGCAAACACCAGCACTTCATTCCCGCACCCCGCCGCCAACCGCATCCCATCCGGCGAAACCGCCAAGGCCATCACCGGCCGATAACCCGCAGGCAACGACCCCAGCGTCACCGGCCGCACCATCGCCGCATCCGGCGCAAGCGCCGCCGCATCCCACTCCGCCCCGCCCCGCACCCATTCGCTCAAAACCCCCACTTCCTCCGCCGTCAGTTGCCGCTTCGGCGGCATGTGAGGATCCGCCCCCGCCGCCAGCAACCCCACCAGCGGGCTCTCCTCAGGCTTCCCCTCCTTCACCACCAACCCGCTGCTCCCGCCCTTCAGCATCGCCTCCCGACTCCCTAACACCAAACCACCCTTGTGCTTCGACTCACTGTGACAACCAAGGCACTGGCTCCGCAGCAACCGCATCGCCGCCACCGGGTCCGCACTCGCCACCCCACTCACCATCACCGTCATCAGGATCACCATTCTCATGTCACTTCAGATATATGAATTCACTCGCCCCCAGCAAACCATGCGCAAACTCCACCCACGCCGCTTCCCCAGCCGCCCCCTCACCCAACGCCCGCATCTCCCCTAACGACTCCATCGCCGCCACCGCTTCCATCTCGCTCGGCGGCCGGCCGAACGCCCACCCGAACAACCACCGCACTCGCGCCGCATCATCCGCCTCCGGTAGCGCCGCCACCATCCGCCTCGCCCAAACCTCCGCCTGCTGCCGCACCATCGGATCATTCAACATCACCAGCGCCTGCGCCGGCACATTCGTCACATTCCGCCTCCCGACCGCACTGAACGGCACCGGATAGTCAAACGCCAGCATCATCCCCGGCAGAAAATTCCGCCGCACAGACGTGTAAATACTCCGCCGCCCACCCCCATCCAGCGGCCCGCTCACCCCAGGCCTCCCCCGACCCACAATGAAATCCGTCAGGTGCACCGGCACCGGCACCCCACCCACCGTCCGATCCAACCGCCCCGACACCACCAGCAGCGCATCCCGAATCGCCTCTCCCTCCAACCGCCTCACCGGCATCCGATGCCACCACACATTCATCGGATCTTTCCCTTCGGTCTCCGCATCCGCCGCCACACTCGCCCGCCCGAACGCATCGCTCAGCACCAACCGCCTCACCATCCGCTTCACCGACCACCCATCCTCCATCACAAACTGCGCCGCCAGATGATCCAGCAACTCAGGATGCGTCGGCCGCTCGCCCAGCCACCCGAAATTATCCACCGTCGCCACAATCCCCCTACCAAACACATGGTGCCAGATCCGGTTCACCATCACCCGCGCCGTCAACGGATTCCCCGCATCCGCCAACTGCTCCGCCAGCGCCGCCCGTCCACTCCCCTCCACATCCCCGATCACCGGATAACCAAACGCCTCCGGCAATCCACGCGCCGCCACCTCCCCCGGCTTGCTGTACTTGCCCCGCTCCATCACCCGTTCATCAACCCCACTAACTTCCCCCCACGAAACCGCCAGCGCCGACTCCCACCGCATCCCCCGCGCCATCGTCTCCAATTCTTCCGCCTCCTTCGCCCCCGCCGCCCGCACCACACCATAATCCACCCCCATCAGTCCGCTGTTCCTTACTAGCCAATCCGCCGTCGCCAGATCGTCCTCCACCACCCGTCCACCCGACGCCATAACCTCCGCTACCGCCACCAACCGATCCCGCCACGCTCTCACCACCGACCCAAGGCTCTCCACCCCAGCCCCCGGCCGCCAACTCTGCCAAGGATATCCCGTCGGCACCTCCGCCCCCTCCACCACCATCGCCACCTCCAGCGCCGCATCCCCCGGCGGAGCAATCTCCACATGCGCCCGGTGCCCGGCATACTTCGCTAGCTCATGCGTCACCCACCGCCACTCCCCAGCCGTGTCAAACTCCGCACGCACCCCCCCATGCAACCCGCCCGTCAGCATGATGTGCCCATCCACCCCGGCATAAACCTGCGCCCGACCCCGCATCAGATAATGCAATCGCCCTCCCCCAATCGTGAACTTCGGCGTCATTAAGGTCTTCCCAGCACGCCCCGCCGCTCCCAACTCCCCGGAATCCATCTCCGTCCCCGCCGCCAGCGCCAATCGATCCCAGAATGGTTCCCTCACCGCCGCACCACCTAACACCAATCCGCTCAATGGCCGCCCCTCCGGCCCGAACACCACCTCCCCCGCACGCTTCACCCCCACCCCATACACCGGACCGTCCACCCGCCACACCGCACCCCCCGCCCGACTCCAATCCGCAATCACCCGCATCTCCCCCGCATCCCATTTCTCCCTCACCGGAAAACACTTCCTCATCAACTCCGGCACGTTCTCCACCCCCGCCCCGGGCTCATGCATCAGCATCGCCACTCCATGCAGCGGACTCCCCGTCGCACCCACCGCCGCCTTCACCGCCCCTAGCCAACTACCCGCCACCGCAGCGTCAAACCCAGTCTCCCCAGCCACCGTCTCCAACGCCTCACCAAACAAAACCCTCCGCGCCGCCAGCAGCACGCCATCCACCCGCTCCACTTTCCCACGCAACTCTTTCCCCATCGCCATCAGCATCCGCGGCCCCTGCTCCGCACGCAACGCCGCCACTTTCCCCGCCGCCTCCCCATGCGACTCCATCGTCTCATACCTCACCTGCCGGAACGCCGCCCCCTGCACCACCCCGCTCAACGCATAGTAATCCCGCTGCGTCACCGCATCAAACTTGTGATCATGACAACGCGCACACGCCACCGTCAGCCCCAGAAACGCCTTGCTCAGCACGTCAATCTTGTTGTCAATCCGCTCGCATTCATCCTGACGGATATCCACCGGATTGTGCACCTCCTCCCCCAGAAACGCCCAGCCCGTCCCCTGTACCGACTCATTCTCCCCGCCCGGCCCGCGCCGCGGCACCAGCAGGTCGCCCGCCAGATGTTCCTTCACTAGCCGATCATACGGCACATCGGCATTGAACGCCCGGATCAGATAATCCCGGTACCGCCACGCATTCGCGATCACAAAATCATCCTCGTGCCCACGCGACTCCGCATAACGCATCACATCCATCCAGTGCCGCGCCCACCGCTCCCCGAAATGCGGGCTCGCCAGCATTCCGTCAACCACCCGCTCCCGCGCCTCCTTCGACGCACCCGCCGCAAACGCCTCCACTTCCTCCAAACCCGGCGGCAATCCCGTCACCACAAAACTCACCCGCCTCAACCACGTCCGCGCATCCACCGCCCCAGCCATCCTCAAACCTCTCTCCCTCATCCCCGCCTCCAGAAACCGATCCACCTCCGTCGCCCCGCCCCCCTCAGGCACCGCCCGCAACCTCGGCCGCTCCCAGATCCACCCCAACCGCGCCTTCCTCCCCGCCAAATCAAAGGCCTCCGCACACACGCCCCCACCAACCGTCCCCGCAAGGACCGCCGCCACCAGCACAAATCGGATTCGCTTCATCTTCTCAATCGCATGGACGCATCGCCCGCCTTCCTACGCCCGCACCACCCGCAGGTTTTCGCCGCGTTCGCCCGCACCCTCAATCCACACCCAGCTCCACCCGCACCCACCGGTGATCCGATCCCGCCTCCGGCCCAACCTCATACCCCCGCACCCTCAACCCCTTCGACACCAGCACGTGATCCAGCGGCAATCCCCACGGCAACCGCCCCGGAAACCACGTCGACTCCAACCCGTACCCGCGCGACGTCTCCCGCAATCCCTGCCCCGCCACAAATCCCCGAAACGTCCGGCAGAACGGGGTCGCATTGAAATCCCCTACCACCACCCGCTCCGACACCCCCAATCGCGCCAGCATCCCCGGCCACGACGCAAACCCTTCCCGCCACATCGCATACCCATCCGGCCGCATCGGCGGCATCGGATGCACCCCCAGCAACCCCACCCGCATCCCCCGCACCTCCACCACCGCCGCCACACACGGAAATCCTCCCGGATCATGCTCCACCTTCGCCCCGCTCAGCGGCACGCGACTCGCCAGACAAATCCCGAACGGTCCCTCCATCGCCTCCGCCACCCGGTACGGATAACGACCCCACAACTCCCGACCCATCTCCCGATCCCATCCCGGCGTGAACTCCAGCAGCACAATCACATCCGCATCCGCCGCCCCCAGCAACTCAATCATCCGCCCCGGTTCCCTCATCTCATACAATAGATTGCACGTCACCACCGTCAGCCTCCCACCAGTCTCCTTCGCGGCACTCTCAGCCGCCTTCTCTTCCTTCATCCCCGGACTCCGCCGCCACTCTAACAACGGCCATCCCTGCCACCCCGCCAGCACCAGCGCCGTCACCACCCACCACCACCGCATCCTCAACCCCATCGCCACCACCGCCAGCACCAACCCCGTCCCCGCACCCCACAACCGGAACTGCCGCAGCAATTCCATCAGCCATCCCTCCACCGGCAGCTCCACCGCCACCACCACCAACGCCATCAGCACCACCAGCACGCTCACACGCCGCCCCAGCAGCCCGCGCACACGCTCGCCTAACGGCATCTTTCCCTCTTCCATCATGCCCCTCCTTCACGCCGGCTCCGGCACGTCCAGCCACCGGCCCTCACGCCACGACCGCAACCCAAGCTCCGCCAACTGCACGCCCTTCGCCGCTTCCCTCAAGGTCCACCGGAACGGATCGCCGCACACCACATGCTTCAGAAACAGCTCCCACTGCGCCTTGAACGCATTGTCATATCCACCGGCCGCATCCGGCACCTCCGTCCACCCCGCAAAGAAATCAATCGGCTGCACCATGTCAGGATTCCAAACCGGCCTCGGAGTCTCCTTCCGACTCTGCGTATAACACTTCCTCAGCCCGAACACCGCACTCCCCTCCGTCCCGTCCACCTGGAAGGTCACCAGATCGTCCCGCCGCACCCGCACACACCACGAGCTGTTCAACTGACACAACACCCCGCCCTCCAGCTCAAACGTCCCGAACGCCGCATCATCCGCCGTACACGCATATTCCTTCCCGTCCTCTCCCACCCGCACCGGCAAATGCGTCGTCCCCACCGCATTCAGCCGCTTCACCCCGCCAAACAAATCATCAAGCAGGTACCGCCAGTGACAGAACATATCCACCATGATTCCCCCGCCGTCCTCCTCACGGTAATTCCACGACGGCCGCTGCGCCGGTTGCTCCGGATCCTCTCCCGTAAACACCCAGTACCCGAACTCCCCACGCACACTCAGAATCCTGCCAAAAAATCCCGCGTCCCGCAACGCCCGGAACTTCATAATCCCCGGCAGCCACAACTTGTCCGCCACCACCCCGTTCTTCACCCCCGCACTCTCCGCCACCCGCGCCAGCCTCAGCGCTTCCTCCAGATTCGTCGCCGTCGGCTTCTCACAGTAAATCGCCTTCCCAGCCGCCGCCGCCGCATCCACAAACTGCCCGCGGTACAAGGTCCCGCTCGCATCAAAAAACACTTCCATGTCCGGCCGCGCCAGCACCGAACCCAGATCCGTGCTGATCTCCACCGGCACCCCCGCCTTCTCCGCACACACCCGCAGCTTCTCCTCACTCCGCCCCGTCAGCACCACCCGCGGCATGATCGTCTCACCACCCGCTTTCACACCACCCTGACGGATAATCTCCGCCACCGACCTCACCAGATGCTGGTTCGTCCCCATGCGCCCAGTGACGCCATTCATGATGATCCCGATTGTACGCATAGTGCTGGAATTTGTTATTTATTCTTATCAGCGGATCCCTCCGCAGAAATCTTCGTCCCCTCACCCGCAGTGCCGCAACCACGCCGCCACCACCTCCCCGAACCACACTTCCTGCACCTGCGCCCACCGCCGCTCCGAAAAAATCTCCACCTCGCTCGGCCCCGTAAACCCAGCCCGCTCCATCATCCCCCGGATCCCCGCCAGATCAATGCATCCCTCCCCCATCAGCCCGCGGTCATTCAGCAGATCCTCCGTCGGCAGCCGCCAGTCGCACACATGATAGGAAAACAACCGCCCCGCCGCCCCCGCTCGCGCAATCTCCGACTCCAGCGCCGCATCCCACCACGTGTGATACACATCCACCGCTATCCCCACCTCCACCGGCGACCCCAGCACATCACACAGATCATTCGCCTGACCCATCGTCACCACCGCACTCCGGTCACCCGCATACATCGGATGCAATGGCTCAATCGCCAGCTTCACCCCAGCCGCCCGCGCATGCCCCAGACACTCCGCAATCCCCTCCGCAATCTGCTTCCGACTCTCCTCCAACGATTGACTAGGCACCGCCCCGCACACCAATACCAGCACCGGCGCACCACACGCCGCCGCCTCGTCAATCGCCCGCAAGTTGTCCTCCACCGCCGCCCTTCTCCCCGCCACATCCACCGCCGGAAAAAACCCTCCCCGCGCCAGCCCGCAGCACTCCAACCCAGCCTCCCTCACCCGCCTCCCCACCGCCGCCGCAGGCAATCGCTCGAAATCCCGCCTCCACAGCGTGATCCCGCTCACCCCGGCCGCCGCATACTCGTCAATACATCGCTCCACCGCCCACGGCTTCGTCGTGATCGTATGCACCGCCAATCC
>CANHUG010000092.1 GCA_947462995.1 Verrucomicrobiales bacterium
CCCCTCGGAAACCGGAAAACACCGCACGGAGAGCGCCTTCCCTCCCCTCCCGAATCGGAAGCCGAACCTGCTGCTTGACATCCTTCATAGGAGCCGGTGGTTGAGCGAAGCGACACCACCGGACTCCCGCCCCCATCTCCCCGCCGCGCCCGCAACACCACCCCCCCTACGCCCACCCCCGCACCCTCGGCTCCCCTCAGCCGGACGCGATTCCGCATTTGAAACCAGCCGCGTCGCCCCCCAAAGGTGACAGGGTCTGTCTGTCTCCATGCGCTCCCGCTTTCTCTCCACCTTCCTCCTGCCAGCAGTGGCCGCCGCCACGCTCGCAGCAGCCCGTGCCGAGGACGCAGCGCCCGCCGCCAAATCCGCCCCATCGCGCGAATCCACCGCCGCCTCACGCCGCGCCGTCGCCGCCATGCAGGAAAACGACTGGATCTCCGCACGCCGTGCATGGAACGAGGTAGTCCGCCTCGACCCGGCCAACGCCGGTGCATGGTCCAACCTCGGCAAGGTCGAACACCAGCTCGGTGAACTCAAACCCGCCACCGAACACCTCGAAAAAGCCGTCGCCCTCAAGCCTGCCCTCTCCGATTCATGGGTCACCCTCGGCCTCGTCTACATGGAACTCGCCGCCCCCATGCGCGCCGTCTCCTGCCTCACCCGCGCCGTCCACGAAAACCCCGCCGACCCTCAGCCGCGCAACGCCCTCGCCATCATCCTCAAGAAAATCGGCTGGACCGCCGCCGCTGAATCCGAACTCCAGAAGGCCATCGACCTCGAACCCAAATTCGCCGAGGCCCACTTCAACCTCGCCGTCATGTACCTCGAGCGCCGCCCTCCTGCCCTCGAAATGGCGCGCCGCCACTACTCCGCGGCCCGCCAGCTCGGCTCCGAACCCGACGCCGTCATCGAAGAACAACTCTCCGGCAAAGACCCCGCCGCCTCACCTCCCGACGACTCTTCCACCGAACCCGCCGACGACGCCGACGAATCCTCCGTCCCGCCCGCGCCCGCCCCCGCCGCTCCCAAACCAACCACTCCTAACAAACCAGCCCGGCCCTCCACCAGCCCCGGCAAACGCAAGTCCTCATGATCCCACGCCGCCAATTCCTGCGCCGCTCCACCCTCGCCGCCGCCTCCCTCCCTGCCGCCCTCCTCCACGCGCAGGGCCGGCTCCCCGCGCCCCCAGCCATCACCGCCAAAGCCTGCATCGTCATCGATGCCGTCACCGGTGCCGCCCTCTTCGAAAAAGACGCCGACGACAAACGCCCCGTCGCCAGCACCCAGAAGCTCCTCAGCGCCCTCGTCGCCGTCGAGTCCACCAGCATGGACAAAGTCACTACCGTCCAGCTCTCGGAAACCAAGGTCGAACCCCACAAGCTCTACCTCAAAGTCGGCGAAAAACTCCCGCTCCGCACGGTCCTCGAAGCCATGCTCATCGAAAGCTGCAACGACTGCGCCCACTGCATGGCCCGCAGCTGCGCCGGCACCGAAGCCCAATTCTCCGTCTGGATGAACCGCCGCGCCGCCAAACTCGGCATGTCCTCGAGCCACTTCATCAACGCCTCAGGCCTCCCCGCAGAAGGCCAGTACTCCACCGCTCGCGACATGTCCCGCGCCGCTCGCGCCGCCTTCTTCAACCCCATCATCCGCGGCATCGTCGGCCGCGGCGAAATCACCATCACCCGCGGCGACGGCCGCCAGAAAAAACTCCAGACCACCAACTACCTCCTCCGCCGCGGCAACGCCCACTTCCTCCCCATCTGCACTGGCATGAAAACCGGCTACACCAACGCCGCCGGCAAATGCCTCATCTCCAGCGCCACCTTCCGCGGCCGCACCGTCATCTGCGTCATCCTCGGCAGCTCCTCCAAGGTCATCTGGAAGGAAAGCGCCAGTCTCCTCAACTGGGCCCTCGGTCTCTCCGGCTCATGACTCCCTCCGACCCGGTCCCCCCTTCCCACCCGCGCTACCTCTCCCTCATCACCAGAGAGAAAATCACCGCCGGTGTCTCCCTCGGCGTCACTTCCCTCCACGGGCTCATCGCCCACGGCCGCGGCGAAGCCTTCGACTACCTGCTAGGCGAGCAGACCCACCCGTTCGCCTCCAGCGCCATCGCCGCCGCCGCCGCCACGCTCCTCTCTGCCTCCCGCCCAGTCATCTCCGTCAACGGAAACGCCTGCGCCCTCGCCGCCCAGGACCTCGTCAATCTCGCCGCCGCCACCGGCGCCGCCCTCGAAGTCAATATCTTCCACTCCTCCCCAGAGCGCGAACTCGCCATCCGCTCCATGCTCCTCGACCACGGAGCCCCAGAGGTCCTCATGCCCTCACGCTCCCACGCCCTCGAACACATCGACCACAACCGCCGCTGGGTCCACCCCGACGGCATCTTCTCCGCCGACGCCGTCTTCGTCCCCCTCGAAGACGGCGACCGCTGCGGCGCTCTCATCAGAAACGGCAAAAAGGTCGTCACCGTCGACCTCAATCCGCTCTCCCGCACCGCTCGCACCGCCTCCGTCACCATCGTCGACAATCTCGTCCGCTGTCTCCCAGCCCTCGTCGCCATAACACGCCAACTCGCCTCCTCCGACCGCTCCTCCCTGGCCGCTTCCGCCGCCTCATGGGACAACCCCGCCGCTCTCGCCGCCGCCGAAGCCGCCCTCCGCTCCGGTAACCTCTCATGAGCAATTGCTGCCAACAACCCGCCCCCCCGCCTCCTCCAGACGAGCCTCACTCCTGCTGCCACTCACCAGCTCCCGCCCCAGCCCAAACCCCGCCCCCAGCCGAGCCCCACTCCTGCTGCGGCGGCCACCACGACCCCGTCACGCCTTCCGCTAGCGCCGCATGGTTCTGCCCCATGTGCCCAGGCGTCGAATCCGATTCCCCCGGCGATTGCCCCAAGTGCGGCATGGCCCTCGAACGCAATCCCCAGGCCCCCGGCGACGACTCCTCCGCCTCCGCCGAATCCCACGCACTCCTCCGCAAGCTCCTCTTCGCCGCCGCCCTCGCCCTCCCGGTCTTCATCCTCGCCATGGGCGAAATGATCCCCGGCCGCCACGGCCGCCCGCTCCTCCCCGACCCATGGTCACCATGGCTCCAATTCATCCTCTCCTCCCTGACCATCTTCCTCCCCGGACGATTCCTCCTCACTCGAGCATGGAACTCCCTGCGCCACCGCAGTCTCAACATGTTCACCCTCACGTCCCTCGGCACACTCGCCGCATGGGGCTTCAGCACCGCCGCCCTCCTCTTCCCTAACCTCTTCCCGCATTCCTCACACCACGGCCCGGCCCTCTACTTCGAATCCGCCGCCGTCATCACCGCCTTCGTCATCCTCGGCCAATGGATGGAATCCCTCGCCCGCCAGCGCACCGGTTCCGCCCTCGCCGCCCTCATGCGCCTCAGCGCCAAATCCGCACACCGTCTCGCCCCGGATGGCTCCGAATCCGATGTCCCCATCGAATCAGTCTCCGTCGGCGATCTCCTCGTCGTCCGCCCAGGCGAAACCATCCCGGTCGACGGCTCGCTAACCAATGGCTCGTCCTCCATCGACGAATCCATGCTCACCGGCGAACCCATCCCCGTCGCCAAATCCACAGGCGACCCAGTCTCCGGCGGCACGGTCAATCAATCCGGCGCCTTCGTCATGCTCGCCTCCCGCGTCGGCAATGACACGCTCCTCGCCCGCATCGTCGCCCTCACCGCAGAAGCCCAACGCTCCCGCGCCCCCGTCCAGCACCTCGCCGACCGGGTCTCCGCATGGTTCGTCCCCGCAGTCCTCCTCATCTCCGTCATCACCTTCGTTCTCTGGCTCCTCCTCGCACCGGCCCCCGCCCTCGCCATGGCCGTCTCCGCAGCCGTCTCCGTGCTCATCATCGCCTGCCCCTGCGCCCTCGGCCTCGCCACCCCCATGTCAGTCATGACAGGCATCGGCCGCGCCGCCCAACTCGGTATCCTCGTCCGCGACGCCGCCGCCCTCGAATCCGCCGCCCGCGTCACCCTCCTCCTCATCGACAAAACCGGCACGCTCACCGAAGGCAAACCCGCCGTCACTAACGTCGTCGCCTCACCAGCCACCTCGTCCTCACAACTCCTCACCGACGCCGCCGCCCTCGAATCCCTCAGCGAACACCCGCTCGCCCGCGCCATCGTCCAGCACGCCGCCGCCGCCGGCATCTCCCCTCCTCCCGTCTCCTCTTTCCTCTCCACCCCCGGCGCAGGGGTCTCCGGGATCTCCAGCGACAGCCGCCAGCTCCTCGCCGGCCGCCGCTCATGGCTCCAATCCCTCAACATCTCCATCCCACCCGAACTCGACGCCGCCGCCGCCACCACCGCCAATTCCCCGGACTCCATTGTCTGGTTCGCCTCTAACGGCGCCGCCTCCGGCTGGATCTCCATCGCCGATCCCCTCAAACCTTCCGCCCCTGCCGCCATCGCCGCCCTCAAATCCCTCGGCATCAGCACCATCATGCTAACAGGCGACCGACCCGAATCCGCCGCCGCCGTCGCCCGCGCCACCGGCATCTCAGACTTCCGCCCCAGTCTCCTCCCGGAAGACAAACTCCGCATCATCCGCGAATGCCAGGCCTCCGGCAGCATCGTCGCCATGGCCGGCGACGGCATCAACGACGCCCCAGCCCTCGCCGCCGCAGACTCCAGCATCGCCATGGGCACCGGCACCGACGCCGCCCTCAAATCCGCAGGCCTCGTCCTCGTCAAAGGCGACCTCGCCGCTCTCCACCGCGCCTTCTCCCTCAGCCGCGCCACCATGCGCAACATCCGCCAGAATCTCGGCTTCGCCTTCGCCTACAACTTCGCAGGCATCCCCCTCGCCGCAGGTCTCCTCTACCCGCTCACCGGCCACCTTCTCAACCCCATGGTCGCAGGCGCTGCCATGGCCTTCTCCAGCGTCTCCGTCATGCTCAATGCCCTCCGGCTCCGCCACGCCGCCGTCTAACACCCCACGCCGCACCCCACGCCCCTCACCATGCCAGCCGTGCGCCGCTCAGCTCCATCACCAGATTCCCCGCTCGACGCCGTCCTCGTCCTCGACGGCCGCCACACCACCATCCCCGTCGCCCGTCTCTTCGACGATATCCCTAACGTCGTCTTCTTCGTCAAAGACCGCGCCGGCCGCTACGTCCACGTCAACCGCACCCTAGCCACTCGCTGCGGCTGCCGCGACCCCCACGACCTCTCCGGCCGCATCGCCTCCGATCTCTTCCCCGCCACCCTCGCCCGCCACTACCGCGAACAGGACGAACGCGTCATCCGCGAAGGCCGCCCCGTCCTCAACAGTCTCGACCTCCACTTCTACCCGGACCGCCGCCGCGGCTGGTGCCTCACTAGCAAATACCCGGTCCGCGCCCGCGACAACGGCGACATCCTCGGCGTCGCCGGCATCTCCCGCGATCTCGAAACCTCCCCCGGCTCCCAATCCTCCCGCGACTACCCCGAAGTCGCCCGCGCCCTCGACTACCTCCACGCCCACGCCGGCGAACCAGTCAGCGCCGACGCCCTCGCCCGCGCCAGCGGGCTCTCCCCCTCCCAACTCACCGCCCGCATCCGCAGAATCTTCGGCACCACTCCCCAACGGCTCGTCCTCCGCGCCCGCATCGAACACGCCATGCACCTCCTCGCAGGCACCTCCGAACCCATCGCCGACATCGCCCTCGCCTGCGGCTTCTGCGACCAGAGCGCCTTCACCCGCCACTTCACCCGCACCGCCGGCCTACCCCCAGGAGCCTTCCGCTCCCGCTCCACCCTCACTTCTTCCTGACTTTATACCCCTCCAGCACGGGCTCGAACCGCTCGGCCGCAATCTCCACGTTCTCCTCAAGCTTCGTAAACACATTCGATATCCGCGTCCCGTCCCGCAGGTTCAAATGCACCGCCCCAGGCGTCCCCGTCGCCGTCTCCACCTGCACATACAACCCGCTCACCGTCGCCCCGGGAACCGCCCCCGCCGGCTTCAACTCAATCCGGTGCCACTCTCCCTCCGCCGTCACCGAAACAATCTCAAATCGCTTCCGCAACGTCTCCATCGAATCCGGAAAACCAGCCGTCAGAAACCGCATCGCCTGCCCTAACTCACTCCGCTCCACCGCCTCGCCACTCATCACCTCCGCTTCCTTCTTCTCAGGAAACATCACCGTCAATTCCCCGCTCCCGCGCACCACCGCCACAAACTTCACCGGATCCCCACTATCCAGCCGGAACGCCCCGCGCTCCGCAGAATACCAAAGCTTCCCCGCGCTCTCCAGCGGCTTCCTCATCGTCATCAGCTTCCGCTCATGACGGAACGCCGCCACCAAGGTCTTCACCCCCGCACTCCGCTTCACCCACTTCTCCACCACCGCCATCCCCGCCGCACTCACCGCCCCACCCGTCGCAGCACCGGCTTCCTCTCCAATCACTCGCAGCGGCAGCAAACTCAGCATTCCAATCACTTCTCGGCGGGTCATCCCTCCCTCTGCCACACTCCCCTCCTCCTCGCCACCGCCAATCGCAGCTTGCCCACCCGCCCTCCACCCAGTACCGCCGCCTCCTCCCTCATGGTCGCCCCGCGCCTCAGTCTCGCCACTCTCCTCAACCACGACCCAATCGTCGTCACCGGCATGGGCGTGGTCTCCGCCGCCGGCCACGGCCCCGACGCCCTCTGGCTCGCCCTCTCCAACCGCTCGCCACTCGCCCAGCCTCTCGACTTCTCCCTCACAGGCCCCCACCCGCTCCCTCTCCTCGGCTGCCCCGCCCCTCCCACCAACTGGCGCTCCCACCCATGGTCCGCCACCATGCGGAAACTCGACAACTCCGCACGCTGGGCCCTCGAAGCCGCCCACATGGCCGTCTCCATGGCCGTCTCCATGGCCAATCTCCCACCCGACCCCACCCGCACCGGGGTCATCACCGGTTCCTCCCGCGGCCCCGTCCACAAATCCACCGAAGCCGCCAACCTCCTCCTCGCCAATCTCCCGCTCCGCCCCACCATGGGCCCGGCCACCACTCTCGCCGCCCCCACCGGAGCCATCACCCACGCCCTCAACGCCCGCGGCCCCTCATGGTCCGTCTCCGCAGCCTGCGCCTCGGGTGCCTTCGCCATCGCCGCCGCCGCTGAACAAATCGCCCTCGGCAACGCCGACGCCATGATCGCCGGCGGCTCCGACGACGCCCTCCACCCGCTCGTCACCGCCTCGCTCTCCGCCGCCGGGGTCCTCTCCCACTCCGCCTGCCGCCCGTTCCTGCCTGACCGCAACGGGCTCATCCCCGGCTCCGGCGCCGCCATGCTCGTCCTCGAATCCCTCAGCTCCGCCACCCGCCGCGGCGCTCTCCCGCTCGCCACGCTCCGCGGCTGGTCGCTCCTCTCCGCCCCCGAAGGCATGGCCTCCATCCACCCCGACGGCGAAGGGCTCCAACGCGCCATCCACGCCGCCCTCCGCACCGCAAACCTCCCCGCCTCCGCCATCGGCCTCATCCTCGCCCACGGCACCGGCACCTCCGCCAACGACGCCGCAGAAGCCGCCGCCCTCCGCGCCACGTTCCCCTCCCCACCCCCGCTCGTCGCCTCAAAACCCATCACCGGGCACTGTCTCGGCGCCACCCCAGTCATGGAGGCCATCCTCGCCATCGAATCCCTCCGCCGCAATCTCCGCCCGCCCTCCCCGCTCCAAGGCCCCTCCGCCCCCGACTGCCAAGGCGTCCTCCTCTCCCCCGGCAACCCGTTCCCTCCAGACCAACCGCTCGCCCTCTCCCTCGCCGCCGCCTTCTGGGGCTTCCACGCCGCTCTCCTCTTCAGCCGCTGATTCCCTCCCCATTCCCAAAGAATCCCCTGGCCAATACATATACTCGCCGTATATCTTCACCTCCCTCTCACCCAACCCGCACGCCATGTCTCAGTCCGGCCGATCCTACAGCACGCCTCCGGCCTTCCAACCGGCAGAAGATCCGGACGACATCCCGGAACTCTCCGACGACCTCGAACAGCAAATCGATGACGCCATCGCTGCAACCGGGCTCTCCAGAAACGATATCATCCGGCTCTCCATCAAACGCGGCCTCGAAATCATCGCCGCTCAACACCGCAGTACCCAAATCCCTCCCTGATCAGCTCCCCTGATCAGCCCAGCACCGGCAACACGCACCCGTCACCACGGGCGCTTCCGCACCACCGCAAACAGCTCGGTCCCCACAGGCAACCGCAACGCCCGGCATACCGCCAGATCCATCTCGCCTAGGCTCGCACGCACGCCGCTCAGCCATCGCGGCCACCAGCTCCGGCCCCCGCCACGCCGCCCCAACATCGCCGGCAGCACCCCGAGCGCATCCCACCCGTGCACCAACTCCAACTCCCACTCGGCCCGCGGCAGCAATTCCCGCAACCTCCCCACCCCATACCGCCGCTCACCCCCACCACCCGCCCCCAGCACGTCCCACGCCGGCACATTCACCATCAACCACCCACCCGGCCTCAGCACCCGCCCCATCTCCTCAATCACCGCCCCTTCATCCACACACGCCTTTCCTAGCAAATCCAGACAGACCACCGCCTCGCGTCCGCCCCCCCGAATCGGCAGCGATTCCGCCGGTGCCGGCACCACCGCCCGAAACCCCCGCGCCCGCGCCTGCTCCACCGACAGCACGCTCGCATCAAATCCCGCCAACTCCCAAGGCACCCGCGCCCGCCGCAACGCCGCCAGCAACCCGCCGCTCCCACACCCCGCATCCACCACCCGCGCCCCGTCCGGCAATCGCCGCCGCAACTCCGCAATCACATGCGCCTCCAGCACTCGCCTCCGCCACTCCCCGCCACCCGCTCGCGCCGTTCGCTCCATACCTGCACTCCGTTCCCCTCCACTCATCACGGCGCATCTCCCCGCCGCTTCTGAAACGGCAGGCTCTCCGCCACCCCATGGATCAGGCTCTGCATGCTCTCATTCTCCTTCGCCATCCGCGCCAGAATCCCATCCACCGCAGGCTTGTCCGCAGGCTCCACCCCGCGCCCTAACGCATACGTCAGCATCTTCTTCACCACACCCCGCAGAAAGGTCTCCCGCCGATCGTTCAACAACACCACCGCCAGTTCCTGCGCCCCGTTGAACTTCTGCCCGGTCGTCAGCACCCCGACCGAATCCACCGGAAATTCCCCGTCCTTGTCCCGCCACCGCCCGATCGCATTGAAATTCTCCAGCGCAAACCCCAGCGGATCAATCAGACTGTGGCAACCCGCACACCCAGGTTTCGTCCGGTGCGCCTCCAATCGCTGCCGCACCGTCGCCGTCGCCTCCACGTCCTTCCCCTCCGCCAATGGCGGCACCCCCGGCGGCGCAGGCGGCGCACTCAACCCCAGCACGTTCTCCAATAACCACTTCCCTCGCTTCACCGGCGAGGTCCGGATCGAATCACTCGTCACCGTCAGAATGCTCGCATGCGTCAGAATCCCCCGACGCCGCGACTCCGCCGGCAGCTTCACCATCCGCACGTCCGCCCCGCTCACCCCCGGAATCCCGTAAAACCCCGCAAGGGTCTCGTTCAGATAGGAATAATCCGCATCCAGCAACTCGGTCACCGGACGGTTCTCACGGATCACATGCGCAAACAATCCCTCCGTCTCCGCCTTCATCGCCGCCCGCAGCTCCGGCGTGAACTCAGGATACCGCTCCTTGTCAGGCTTCGCCCCGTTCAAGGTCCGCAACTCCAGCCACTGCCCCCCGAAATTCTCCGCCAAGGCCCGCGCCTTCGGATCCTTCAGCATCCGATCCACCTGCCCCGTCAGATTCGCCCGCAGCTGATTCCTCAACGCCAGCGACAGCAACTCGTCATCCGGCATGCTGCTCCACAACCAGTAACTCAACCGGCTCGCCAGCGCATACTCGCTCACATCCACAATCTTCTGCGCATTCCCAGCCTCAGGCTGCCACTCGATCCGAAACAGAAAATAAGGCGACACCAGCACCGCCTTCATCGCCAGCCGCACACTCTCGCGCCACGTCAGACCCTGCTTCCGCGCCGCCCCGAACACCCCCGCCAACCGCTCAATCTCCCCAGGCAGCGCCGCCCGCCGGAAACCCCGACTCGCAAACTGCGCCAGCAACCCGCGCACTGCCTCGTCATTCTCACCCTTCACCCCCGCCCGCTCAAACATCCGCAACATCACCGGCCCGGGTGCCGCCGCCTTCACCCCCATCGGCCCTTCCACCTCCATCCCCTTCAACCTCACATTCCGGTCCCGCTTCGCAGGATCAGGCTCGTCCGGCACATAAAAATCATTGATGAAATCCACCGTGATCGCCTGCGTCCCTTTCTTCAACGCCACCTTCAACTCAATCGTCTGCGGCTTCTCCCGGTCCCCACTCTCCACCTCCACCGTCTTCAACTCCTTGTCCGCCGCCTTGATCCTCAACTTCGCACGCTCCCCACCAGCATCGTCCGCCCACACCACCGCCCTCACCACATACTCCCCATCCACAGGCGCATCATACTCAAGCACACATTCCCCAGGAAACGCCAGCAACCGATGGTCCTTCTCCGGCAACCCCACGCCCTGCATCGCCTTCCCCTCGTACTCCCGCTTCTCCGGCGCAGGCGGGTCCGGCGGGATCACTTCCTCAAGCACACGGTCCGCCGCAATCAGATACCGCTCCATCAATATCGGCGGCAGCGACAACACGTCCCCAATGTTGTCAAAACCATACCCAGTGTCGTCCTCCGGAAACTCATCCGCAGGCCGCGAATCCGCTCCCAGCAGGTCCCTCACCGTATTATTGTACTCCACCCGATTCAATCTCCGGATCGTCACCCGCCCGGGATCAGGATTCGCAGGATCCACAGGATTGATCACACTGTCGATCCAGTTCACCAGCAACTCCCGCTCCTCACGCGTCGGCTGGGTCTTCTTGTCCGCCGGCGGCATCGTCCACTGCTCAATGTGAAACATCGTCCCAGTCCACAGCTTCCGCGCTCCCCGGATCGACGCCTCATCCCCAAACGCATCAAAATTCACATCCCCCTTCTTCGCCTCGTCCCCATGGCAATCCCAGCAGTACTTCTCCATCAGCGGCCGGATATCGTTAACATACGTCTTCCCGCCGTACAGCGGAGCCTCCGCCACCGCAGCCCCCGCAGCAGCAATCGTTAAAAAAGCAGTAAGCCGCAGATTCGTTCTCGCCATGGTTTGCTTCGGCATACGGCCCCTCCCACCCGCGTGTTTCATCACGCCTCATTCCACCACCCTCCCACCACACGCCTTGGCGGTTGTCAGATCACCCCGCCACCCGTACACTCCCCCCGAAGCATGCCCGCCGCCCCTGCCACTCACTACATCTTCGTCGACTTCGAAAACGTCCAGTCCGTCAAACTCGACCTCATCGCCGGGAAACCCGTCATGGTCATCATGGTCATCGGCAAAGACCAGA
>CANHUG010000093.1 GCA_947462995.1 Verrucomicrobiales bacterium
CTCTAACATGCTGCGGTTTGTGGGGTCGCTGGGGACGATGACGTCTGAGGCAGTGCAGTTGGATCCGTCAGTGAAGGGGATCAAGGCTGGTCTGACGATGCGGAGTTACACGACGAGCGGGACTGGTTTTGAGTTGGATGATTCGCTGCGTGTGAGTGTTGAGACGAGTCCTGACGGGACGACGTGGAGCGATGCGGGGAGTGTGCTGCCGCAGATGATTGGGGTGAATGCGGACCTTGGGGGGATTGATCAGTTGATTACGGCGACTGGGCCTGGTGCGCCTGGTGCTCCGGTATTGAAGTCGCGTCGCGGCTGGTCGGCGGCTGGAGCGGGGGCAGGGCCTGCGCAGGAGAACATAGATCTTCCGCCGCTGGCGGTGCCTGCGGGGCCGAATCCTGTGCAGGTTGAGTTTACGCATCGGTACAGTTTTGAGTATGATGGGACGACGCGGTGGGACGGAGGAGCGGTGATGGTGTCTGTGAATGGCGGTCCGTACACGCACATTCCGGGGACATCGTTCACGCAGAATTCGTACATCGGGACGATCACGGGGGCTGGGGTGCTGAATGGTTTTGACGGGTTCAACGGGGATTCAGCGGGGTATGGGAGCGGGAGCATGATCACGTCGGTGCTGACTGTGCCGGGCGTGTTGGCTGGGGATACGATCACGCTGCAGTTTCTGGGCAGTTGGGATGAGAATACGGTGGCGAGCAGTCCGAACTGGGAGATCAACAACATCAGGGTGACGGCGGGTGCGACGGTGTTGTTCAGCGACAACTTTGCGGCTGGGCCTGGTGCGGTGTTGCCGAGTCCGGGGTGGGTGTATGATGATGGGTCGCTGAATCCGGGGCCTAGTTACTATTCGTTCGAGCGGTTGGCGATTCCGGTTCCGGCTGGGCATCGGTTTGCGCGGTTCCGGATTGCGCAGCCGCTGAATGTGGCGCTTTCGACTTCGGAGGTGCTATTGTTTGACGGGATGAAGCTGGAGATTGGGGCTGATCCGCTGGCGGACAATGACGGGGATGGGGTGAGCAATGGGGAGGAGGACTTCTACGGGACGAATCCGCTGGACAAGACCTCGGCATTCCGGGCGGTGCAGACGGTGAGTGTGGTGCCAGGGGCGACGCCACTGCAGCGGTTGAATGTGAGCGTGACGGGAGTTGATCTGCGGGTTTACAAGCTGCAGTCGAGTGACAATCTGAGTACGTGGACGGATGTGGAGACCCGGTTTGGGGATGCGTTCACGCCGCTGATTGAGTTCACGGCGGAGTCGATGGATCCGACGAAGTTCTGGCGGGTGCAGACGCGTTATTGAGGCGCGGATGGGTCAGGAATTCTGACCGAGAGCGGCGGCGATTCGTTTCAAGTAATCGAAGCTGTAGATACCGGTGCGGTGGCCGTCGCTGAATGCGAAGGCCACCGCGTAGGTGCCGACGTATTGCCATGCGGTGACGCGGACGCCTGGGAATTCGGTGCGGTCGTCGCCGCCGATTTTGTGGCCGAGGAGGTCTTGTTCGCCTGCGGTTTCTGCGCTGGGGCTGAAGGCGCGAAGGCGTTCCATGGGGAAGAAATTTTCCGAGCCGTCCGACCAGCGGATGGCGATTTCGGAGCCGATGGCCTGAATGTCTGAGGGGAGGAGCATGGGTGGGGGTGGGAGGAGGGGAATCAGTCGTTGAGGAGCCAGCGAGCGGCTTGGCGTGCGAAGTAGGTGAGGATCATGTCTGCACCTGCGCGGTGGATGCCGGTGAGGGATTCGAGGATCATTTTCTTTTCGTCGAGCCAGCCTGCGGCGGCGGCGCTGCGGATCATGAGGTATTCGCCGCTGACCTGGTAGGCGGCGATGGGGAGAGGAGTGGCGGCGCGGAGGGCGTGGATGATGTCGAGGTAGGGGCCGGCGGGTTTGACCATGAGGATGTCGGCGCCTTCTGCTTCGTCGAGGGCGGCTTCGCGAAGGGCTTCGCGGGCGTTGGCTGGGTCCATCTGGTAGGTTTTCTTGTCACCTGCGCGGGGTGCGGAGTCGAGAGCGCCGCGGAAGGGGCCGTAGCAGGCGCTGGCGTATTTGGCGGTGTAGCTGAGGATGGCGGTGTGGGTGAATCCGTGGGAGTCGAGAGCGGAGCGAATGGCACCGACGCGGCCGTCCATCATGTCGCTTGGGGAGACGACGTCTGCTCCGGCGCGGGCGTGGGTGAGAGCCTGGTTGCAGAGGATGGCGACGGTTTCGTCATTGAGGATGGTGCCGTTGGGGGCGACGAGGCCGTCGTGGCCGTCGCTGTTGTAGGGGTCGAGAGCGATGTCGGTGATGACGGCGAGGTCCGGGAGGGCGTTTTTGAGGGTGCGGATGGCGATGGGGATGAGGCCGTCTGGGTTGAGGGCTTCTTCTGCGCGTGGGGTTTTGAGGGAGTCGTCGATGCGAGGGAAGAGGACGACGGAGCGGATGCCTTCGGCGAAGGCTGCGGAGGCTTCGCAGACGAGGCCATCGAGGGACCAGCGGTGGCAGCCTGGCATGGAGGCGATGGGTTCGTCGGCTGAGGAGCCGCTGAGGAAGAGCGGGTAGATGAACTGTTCCGGGTGGAGTCTGGTTTCCCTGACGAGGCCGCGGAGGGCCGGGGATTGGCGGTTGCGTCTGGGGCGGATGGGAAGGTTCATATGGTAAAGAGGACGAAACTGAGGATCGTGCAAGTCGGGTCCTGATGCGGCCCGTCTTGCAGCTGGAGTCTTCTGATTTTGTGGGAAAGCATGAAGAATCAGCCGCGTTGCGGGGGGGCGGGAAAAAAACGGCTTGCGAGGTGGGAAGTGGTGCACTAGGGGCACGCTCCCTCTCCGGAGGGAACAACCTAAACCATCCTCCCGGGTGGATCGGGCGAGAGTCCGAGCAGGAGCAACTAAAGAGCGCCCGGTGGCGCGGCCTGTGCATCTGGGAGACCCCTAAAATACATGAGTACAGAATCTTTGCAGGCCTTGATTGAGGCGGGCGTTCATTTCGGTCACCAGTCGAAGAAGTGGCATCCCAACATGAAGCCGTACCTGCTTGGTACGAAGAACGGGGTGCACCTGATCAACCTTGAGGAAACGCTGAAGCAGCTTGAATCGGCGGCGGAGTTTCTGAGTGGGCTGGCGAAGGAAGGCCGGAAGATCCTGTTTGTGGGTTGCAAGCGGCAGGCGCAGGACGCGGTGCGCGAAGCGGCTGAGGCGACTGGGCAGTTTTATGTGAATCACCGCTGGCTGGGCGGCACGCTGACGAACCTTGAGACGATCAAGAAGTCGATTCAGCGTCTGAAGTATCTTGAGACGATCGAGACGCAGCCGGAATACAAGATGATGTCGAAGAAGGAACTGGCGGCGCTGGGTCGCGAGCGTGCGAAGCTGCTGCGCAATCTGGCGGGGATCCGCGAGATGGGTGGGCTTCCTGACGTGATGGTGGTGGTGGACAGCCATCGGGAGTCGATTGCGATTGCCGAGGGCAACCGCCTTGGGATTCCGATTGTGGCGATGACGGATTCGAATGCGGATCCGCTGAAGGTGACGTATCCGGTGGCATCGAATGATGACGCGGTGCGTTCGATCAAGATCATCCTGCAGCATCTGGTGGAGCCGGTGACGGCAGCGCTGGAGAGCACAGGTCGTGCGCCCCGGAAGAAGTAAGCCGGAATTCGCCCCTATTTCCGGAACGGCGGCGGCACCGGCAAGTGCGCCGCCGTTCCCATTTTCCAACCGATCAACCAAACAAAACATACTAAGACCATGGCTGAAATCAGCGCCAAAACTGTGATGGATCTCCGCGCGAAGACGAACGCGGGAATGATGGACTGCAAGAAGGCCCTCGCGGAAGCGGGTGGCGACATGGACAAGGCGGAGGAGATTCTCCGCAAGAAGGGCATTACGAAGATGGAGAAGCGGACGGACCGCGTCAGCAAAGAGGGCGTGGTGCACGCCTTGCTGAGCGAGTGCGGCCGGAACGGCGTGCTGCTGGAAGTGAACTGCGAGACGGACTTTGTTGCGAAGAACGAAGGCTGGCGCGGGTTTGTGTCCGAGATCACGACGCACACGCTGGAATCATCTGCGGCGACGGTCGACGAGTTGCTGTCGGAGAGTTACAGCAAAGGTGGCGGCACGGTTGATGAAGTCGTGAAGGTGAAGGGTGCGGAGACTGGCGAAGTCACGGTGCTGCGTCGTTTTGTGCGGTTCAGTGGTGCTGAGAATTCGGCGGTGGCGACGTATCTGCACCTGGGCGGGCGGATTGGGGTGATGATCGAAGTCAAGGCAGGCAAGGCGGAGACGCTGAGTGCGGATGCGTTCAAGACCCTGCTGAAGGATGTGACGATGCACATTGCGGCGGCGAATCCTGAGTTCCTTGAGCGTTCGGAAGTACCAGAATCAGTGGTCGCGAAGGAGAAGGAGATCTATGCGGAGTCCGACCGTTTGAAGGGCAAGCCAGCGGCGGCGCTGGAGGGCATTCTGAACGGCATGCTGAACAAGTTCTACAGCCAGGTGTGCCTTTTGGAGCAGGGTTTCATCAAGGATCCTGACAAATCCGTGGGGGATCTGGTGGCTGCGACGGGCAAGGAACTGGGCGACACCCTGACGGTTCAGCGGTTTGCGCGGTTTGCGGTGGGTGAAGAGTTGAAGGCCTGAGTGGACTGAATTGAGTTGCGAGGCCGGGATTTCCGAGTGGGAATCCCGGCCTTTTGCGTCTGGCCGGGGGATGGGAGCGGGGATGCTTTCTTCCCTTTACTCGCGCGACGGCATGATGAAGCGTACGGGAGATTCCCACCCGAACGAATGGCATTACTGGCGCATTTCATGTCAGGCCCGAGCAGCACGGACAGCGGTCCGTGGGCGATGTTCTTTGCGCTCGTGATCGGGCATGCTGTGGCGGACTTTGCGCTGCAGGGCAAGTTTCTGGCGATCCGGAAGAACCGGCACATCAAGAGTATCGATTACATCGGGGATTCGCCGGGGAGCCTGTGGGTGTACTGTCTGACGGCGCATTCGCTGGTGCATGCTGGTGCGGTGTGGGTGGTGACGGGGAACCCGGTGTTTGCGTTTGCCGAGTTTGTGATTCATTGGCTGATTGATTTTGTGAAGTGCGAGAAGTGGACGAATTTCCACCAGGACCAGGGGCTGCACATTCTGAGCAAGGCGGTTTATGTGGCGATTGCGGTGTGGGGCTGACGGTAATTCTGCTGAATGCGATGGCTGAATCTGCGACACCGAAGGAGATTGATGCGTGGCCGGTGCTGGAGTACCCCGCGGTGCGGCACAATCTGGAGTCGGGGGACCTGGTGTTCTGTTCGGGGCGGTATTTTTTTTCCGGGCTGATACAGAAGGTGACGCGATCGGTGTGGAGTCATTGCGGGATCATCTACAAGGATCCGACGCTGAACCGTGTGTTTGTGCTGGAGAGCGAGGTGATGATCGGGGTGCGGTTGGTGCCGTTGTCGAAGTACCTGAAGGATTACCACGGGCGGCGGCGGGCGTATCAGGGGCGGATTGTGATTGGGAGAGTGCATCCGGTGCCTGAGGCGGAGAAGATCCGGCGGGCAATCAGTTTCGGGATGGATGAGCTGACGAAGCCGTATGACAACTGGGAGATCCTGAGGATACTGGTGAGGACGCTGCTGGGGAAGGGGCGCCGGACGCGTGACCGGAAGTATATCTGTTCCGAGTTAGTGCAGGAATGCTTTCGGCATGCGGGGATTGTGTTTCCTTATGTGAGGCGATCGATCAGTCCGGATGACATCTGGAAGGACGAGCGGGTTCTTTCGGTGTGCCGGATTCTCTGATGGGTGGTGACGGCGCGGGGGATGCGGGGCGTTGTGGTGGGAGTTACCCGAGGACGTTGCCAGAGGCGATCGCATGTGGGCCCCGTCGGGGTATTTGAAAGAACCTGGGGGGATGCTTACTTGTTAGCAGAAAGCGGATGGGTTGGGAGAGGGGCTTTCAGGCGCACTCCGTGCGAGCGAGAGTGTTGTAATTCTTCGAGTTGGGACTCATCGCTCCCGGGGGGCGCATGCGGAGGTGGTTAGTTCTTCTGCGTGGTGGTGGCGTTTTCGAGGAAGAGGTGGGCGTAGCGTTTGGGAGGTTTGGTGAAGCGGCGGACAGGTCCGTTGGTGCGGATTTGTTCGCCGGGGTTTTCGCCCGGCAGGATGCGGGTTTCGGTCATGACGTATTCGGCGCCGTCGCGAACGACTTGGAATTCACGGGGATACTGGCCGAATCCGGCGAAGAAGTCTTCGCGGTCGGAGGTCGCTTCGGTCATTAAGTAGTCGATGGCGGCGTCGGGTGATGGATAGTTGAACCTAGCGAAGACTCTTGGTAATTCTGCCATCATGCTATTCCCCAAATTACGAAATGGGTGAATGATGAATCGAGAACTGCCATCGGTCGACGATAGCACCTCCATGTTTCGAGATTCGAAGTCCTGCAGGCTGCGCATTGTTCCACCGATCACCGTTTTGAAGCTAACGATCTGTCGGTCTGTGAATTCGAAATGGCGGAAGAATTCGTCGCTGACTTCACCGTCGTCATTGAAGACTTTTCGGGTCAATCCGGTGGTGTTCTCGGTGGGTTGGTGTGCGGCGATCGGGGCGAGTGGATCTGGATCCGGGGGCGGGGGGATGCTGTGGGCTGGAGCGGGTTTCGAGGCCTGAATGGTTTGGTGTTTGGGTTTGGCGGGGGAGGTCAGTCGGTGGTTGGCGTTGTCTGTTTTGGGCCGAGTGGCTAGAAAGCAGAGCAGGGAGAGCAAGAGCGCGGCCAGGGCGATGGCGATCTGCTTGGTTCGGGGATTCACGGTGAGACTGGAAGGTGAGGCCTGGGGTGAAGGCGGTCAAACTGAATCGGGTGGGGAGATGGCGCGTTGGGAGGGGGGAATTGGAAATTGTGAATGGAAAGTGTTGAAAGTTGGCGGGTTGGGTTTTGAACCGCGAATTTCACGAATGGACACGAATGGATTCTCCGGCGGGAGGTTTGGGGGCTTGAATGGTGCCGGGCCAGCGGGCTGGCTCCGGGAAAGCGGCAGCAGGCTTCCGCATTCCAAGGCCTGCGGCGGGCTGCTAGTACGGAGGCGATCAGTCTGTGCGATTGGTGGAAACGTCTTTGAAGATGTGCGGATATTGCCTCGGGGGTTCGAAAAAGTGGGCGTAGCGCGCCGGAAGTTTCGTGAAGCGGCGGACGGGGCCGTTGGTGCGGACTGGTTCGTCGGGGATGGGGCCTGGAAGGAGGAAGGTTTCGGTCATGACGTATTCGGTGCCGTCCCGAACGACCCGGAACTCTCGGGGATACTGGCCGAATCCGGCGAAGAAGTCTTCGCGGCCTGAGGTCGCTTCGGTCATGAAGTAGTCGATGGCGGCGTCGGGTGGTGGATTGGGAAACCGTTTGAATATCTTTGGCAATTCCTCAATCAGGCTGTTCCCCAGATTACGAAACGGGTGAACCATAAAGCGAGTACTGCCATCGGTTGATGGCAACACCTCCACGTTGCGAGATTCGATGTACTGCGAACCGTACATAACACTACCTATCACCGCTTTGAAGCTAACGATCTGCTGGTCTGTGAAATCAAAATGGCGGAAGAATTCGTCGCTGACCTCGCCGTCGTCGTTGAGGATTTTTCCGGTTAATCCGGAGGGATCCTCGATGGCCAGGGGAGGGGCCTCTTGGGCTGGCTCATCGGATTCGGTGAGCTCGGGGACGCTGTGTGCTGGAGCGTGTCTCGGGGTTTGAATGGACCGGGGTTTTGGTTTGGCAGGGGGTGAGTGTGAGGTGAGAGTGCCGTTGGCGTTGTCTGTCTCGGGTCGTGTGGCGAGGAACAGGAACAGTGAGATCAAGAGTGCGGCGAACGCGATGGCGATCTGCTTCGTTCGGGGATTCACGGTGATAGGGCAGTTTCGGGCCTGGGGCAGGGCGGGTCAAATTGAATTGCGCGGGGAAGTGGGAAGTGAGAAGTGAGAAGTGGCGGGTTCGGAGAAGAGGCTTGTTGGGAGGGCGGGCCGCGCGCACTCCGTGCGCCCTGAGAGCTGTGATTCTCCCAGCAGTCCAACGCCTGCGGCTAGCTTGAACGGAGGGGGCCAACCCCGTACGGGGTTGTGGCAATTTTTGATGTTATCCCCGTGGTATCGCTTCGCGCCACCACGGGCTATTCACCGGTCGTCCCTACGGGACGGCGTGTTGGGAGGGGGTGCCGCCCTTCCGGGGCGGTGAATTAATGGTGTGTTAGCGGTAGAGGGCGGTGACTGGTTCGCGGGTGAGGATGTTGTATTGGCGGATGGCGGAGTCCCACCATGGGGCGAGGTCGCCGGCGGGGGCGGACCAGAGGTCGTAGTGGAGGCGGATCATGACGTCGGGGTCGTACATGAGGGCGCTGAGTTCGCGTTTATTGAGGGATTGGGGGCCCTCGCGGATGAGGCGTTTGCGGAGACGGTCGAGGTAGTCGCGGCTTTCCGGGGTGAGACGCTGGCGCTGGCGGAGGAGACTGACGTGGAGGGCGTTGACGAAGGGGTCGAGGATGGCCTGCATGAGCCCGTAGTTTCTGGCGAGGGCCGGGGAGGGATCGGAGCGCTGGTGGGCTTTGGAGAGATGGTGCTGGAGTTCGCCGATGACTGGGGGCGGGTGGAGTTCTTCGAGGGTGGAGAACCAGCCGCGGCGGCGGCCGCTGGGGAGGCCTGCGGTGAAGATGCTGAAGGGGATGGCGAGGCCGATGCCGATGAGGACTGGGCTGATCCATGCGGCGAAGGTTGGGGAGCACCAGAAGGCGATGAGGCCCCAGAGGGCGGCCATGATGGTGATGCCTGTGAAAGTGACGATGCTTTCCTGCCAGTCGACGGCGCCGTCGGCTTTGCGTCGTTGTTCGGCCCAGCGGACCCCTTTTCCGAGGAGGGTGAAGATCACGAATTTGCTGTGAAACACCATGAGGATGGGGGCGAGGATGGAGAAGAAGATGGTGTCGAGGAGGACGGAGGAGAGGAGGGCGCGGCGGGAGTGGAAGTGGCGTGCGAGGTCTTTGCGGGAGAGCTGGCGGATGAGGAGGAGGAGTTTGGGGACGAAGAGGAGGCCCAGGGTCAGGAAGAGGAGGACGAGACCGGAGGAGAAGCCCTTGTCGATGGCGAGGGAGGAGGGCCCTGGCATGGCGGCGAGGATGGTGGCGAGGATGAGGAAGGCGAACCAGAGCGGGGAGGCGACGTAGCTGAGGATGCCGTGGAAGAAGTTGAGCCGAGCGAGGGCGTTCCAGCCGCGGGCGAAGAGGAGCCAGAAGTGCTGCATGTTGCCCTGACACCAGCGGCGGTCGCGTTTGAGGGTATCGAGGAGGGTGGGAGGGCCTTCTTCGTAGCTGCCTTCGTCGACGGGGAGGAGCCAGACCTGATGCCCGGCCTTCTGCATGAGGGCGGACTCGACGAAATCGTGGCTGAGGATGTGGCCGCCGAAGGGTTCGCGGCCGGGGAGTTCGGGGAGGGCGCAGTCTTCGATGAAGGGTTTGAGGCGGATGATGGCGTTGTGGCCCCAGAAGGTGGCATTGCCCATGGAGAGGTAGTTGAGACCGGCCATGAAGGGTTCGCCGTAGGCGGCGTGGGCGAACTGCATGACGCGGCCGAAGAGGGTTTCTGCGCCGAAGACGCGCGGGGCGGTCTGGATGATGCCGGCCGCGGGGTGTTTCTCCATGATGCGGACCATGTTAGTGAGCAGCGAGCCGCTCATGATGCTGTCGGCGTCGAGGACGACCATGTAGCGGTAGCGCTTGCCCCAACGGCGGCAGAAGTCGGAGACATTGCCGGACTTGCGATTGATGGGTTTGCGGCGTTTGCGGTAGAAGATGCGGCCGAAGCCGTCGAGCTGGCGGCAGAGTTCGAGCCATGCGAGTTCCTCCTCGACCCACTTGTTAGGATTGTCGGAATCGGAGAGGACGAAGAAGTCGAAGTGGGGGAGCTGGCCTTCCTGCTGGAGGGACTGGTAGATGACGCGGAGCCCTTCGAAGATGCGGCTGACGTCCTCGTTGTAGACCGGCATGATGATGGCGGTGGAGGCGGAGAGCGGGGCGGCTTTGTCTTCGTCGGAGAGCGTGTTGAGGAGATTGAGGGGATCGGATTTGCGGCTGACGGCGAGGCCGATGATGGCGGTCCAGAAGCCCGTGCTGAGCTGGTAGAAGAGAGGCGTGAAGACCGCGAGCATGGCGATTTCGAGCCCGTTGAGACCGTTTCTGCCGAGCGAGTGGCCCATGAGCCAGAGACCGGCGATGAGCGTGATGAGGACGGCGGTGAAGAACGTGGCGCGGCGGCGGCGGATGCTGGCCTGGGAGAAGCGTTTGGAGGGGGTGGCGGGAGAGGACTGTGAGGTCATCGGGTGACGGTGTAGACGCCCCAGAGGACGAGCGCGCTGAGCGAGGCGAGGAGGGCGTAGCGGAGCAACGGGTGGCGGTCGAAGAAGCCGCCGGCGTCTTCTGCGATGTCGGAGATGGGGCCGAGGTCGATGGGGCGGGGGACCATGCTGGAGAAGGCGAGGTCCGGGCCGGACTGGATGATGGGTTGGCGCATGGCGTCGACCATTTCCTGCGGTGGGCTGTCGGCGGCGAGGAAGTATTCCGGGTAGGTGGAGGGACCGCCGGAGAGGAGGAAGGCCATGCGTCCGGAGGCGTCGAGGCGGCCTTCGGGGATATTGAGGTCGCCGATGATGTTGCGGAGCCATGCGCGCTGCATGCGTCTGGCTTCATGGATGGCGACTTCGGTGGGGGAGACGTTGGGGTGGCGCGCGTGGGTTTCGGAGGCGCGTTTAAGGGTTTCGAGGATGAGGTAGGTGCGGTGGACGCGGCTGTGGAGACGGTGGGCGCGGAAGTAATCGGAGAGACGGGCGTAGGCCTCGTTCCATTCGTCGGCGGTCCCGGTTTGGGGGGCGAAGTCGATCCGGATGCTGTCCATGGGTGGCGTGAGTCAGGGCATGGAGGCTGGGTGAGGTGAAGGCAAGGAGACAGTGAGGGAGATGAGGGGAAACTCAGTCTTCCTCGATGGCTTTGCGGAAGGATTCTGGGAATTGGGACCATGCGTCGCCGAGGGCGGCGGCGGAGGCTTTGAGGTTGATGGTGGCTCCGAGGTCGGTGGGGTCGTTGGAGTCGTTGGCGATGATGGCGAGGGAGAGGAAGCCTGAGGAGAGCCCGGCGGGGTGCTGGCAGAGGGCGACGGTGAGGACATTGTCGGCCTTGAGGGACTCGATTTTGAAGGGAGAGGAGGTGGTGGTGGAGGGGACGGATCGGGTGCTGCGGGATGAGGAGAGCGCGCGGAGGGGCTGGAGGGTGTTTTCCTTGAGGTTCTGGCCGGCGAACCTTTGGCCATTGAGCCA
>CANHUG010000094.1 GCA_947462995.1 Verrucomicrobiales bacterium
CCGCCGTCCGCGATCTCCTCGAAAAACGCTTCGCCGATCTCCGCGCCCCAAAGAAACTCAAGGAACTCCGCAAAGACAGCCCCGACGTTGCAGCACAACGCAAATCCAAGAAAAAACCCGAATCCAAGGACGCCCCAAAACACGACGCCCCTCCTGAATCACCCGCCGACCCTCACAAAAAGGACGCCGAACATAAGGAACACGACGACCACGGGGACAAACCAAAGGCTGACGACCACAAGGAACACGACGACCACAAGGAAGAACACAAGGGCGGCGAAAAGGAAGAACACAAGGAAGGCTGACCCCCACCCCCTGACACTTCCAGTCTAACTAACACCCACAGCCCGGCCTCAGCTCAGGTGCTCTCCCGCACCTCTCTGTTGCCGGGCTTTTTCCTGCCCTCAACCCGCCGCCACCCTGGCCAACTCAGCCGCCAACCGCTCCCGCGCCGCCGCCACCCCCTTATACTCCGCCACCTCCACACTCATCGTCCGCAACGCCTCCGCCAACCCCACCGCCGCTCCCCTCACCCGCG
Organism: Verrucomicrobiales bacterium; assembly: GCA_947462995.1. Lineage (GTDB taxonomy): Bacteria > Verrucomicrobiota > Verrucomicrobiia > Verrucomicrobiales > V1-33 > V1-33. Next base: position 539 of record CANHUG010000094.1, read on the forward strand.
CCACCTCATCCAATCGGTGCGACGTCACCCGAATCGCAAACAACACCCCGCCCGACCCCAACCCCGCAAACAACTGTTCCTCCAGCCGCAGCCACGCCCCATCTAGGGTCGCCCCAGCCTCCAACCTCGCCACCGCCCGCCGCGGATGATGATCCCGACCCGGATCCGCACTCAATCCCCAGTTGTCCCGGCACCACACCGACCCCGGCCCCAGCCGATCCAGAAACACCGCAATACTCTTCCCCAATCCCGCCTCCAATCCCGGCACCGGCCCATGCACCTCCGCCACCGTCTGCCCAGCCTTCTCCCGCAACGACCACCCCGACGCAAAACACACCACCCCAGCCCTCACCCGGAATTCCTCGCACCCATCACGCTCCAGCACCATCCAATCCGTCTCCACCTCCTCCGCCGCCTCCCGAATCCCCATCAACCCCAACCCCGTCCACCCCCTCATCAATCCCAGGGCCTCCCCAAGCCCCACACTCACCCCCTCCGGCTCCAGCACATATTCCTCCCACGCCTCCGCCACCAACCGCCGCCGCTCCGCCAACACCGCCCCAGCCTCCGGCCCTCTCCCGAAAAAACCCGCCCCCTCCCCTCGCCTCATCCCCATCGCAAATCGATACGCCCGCCCCGGCAGCAACCGCAGCCACTCCGATTCCGTCAATTCCCGCCCGTCATTCACACCCAGCCCCTCCCCCATCCAACCCGCACCCGCAACCGCCTCCTCCCCACCCCATTTTCTCCCACCCACCCCGTTGACAGCTCCCTCCTCCAGCTTACTCTCCCGACCTCACGATCGGCGGAGTAGCCAAGTGGTAAGGCAGAAGTCTGCAAAACTTCCATTCGCGGGTTCGATTCCCGCCTCCGCCTCCATCCTGATAATCAGGGAGTTGCCAATACAGGAGCGATCATTGGCAACGGGAGTGGCAACAAGTCGATCAAGCCCGCAATGCCAGCGAAGCGCGCCAAGGTCCCCAGCAACAAGCAAAGTAGCACGGGCATCCTGCCTGTGACCTCAAACCAGAACAGGGCAACGCCGCGGAAATCTCCAGCCTTAAGGACCACTTTGACACCGCGACCGCCAGACCGACTACAACTCCGTTCTCGCCTCCTCTAACCGCCTCGGAAACTCCACGCCGTTCCTCGATTTCCCGCTCTCTGCCCTACTCGCCGCCAACGGAAAGCGGAGGGGATTTGAGTTTCCCGGGCGGTGCGGGTGCGGACTTGCACCGTTTCCGGCGTGGCGGACGGTGGCGGATGCGGACGTTCCGCGTCATCAATTCCTGCGTTTCACGGCCAAATGATTCCCTCCTGCTTGGCAAGTCGTTTTTCTCATAGTGTTCACCTGAACACCGACGAAACAGAAATCCCCGCTATGGCAAACCCTCCGGCGCTTGTTCTGCCCGCTTCCGCCTGATCGAAACCGTGTTATCCTTTCCCCCATGAACCGCACCGATGACTTCCACTGCTTCCGCTCCGATCCGCTGATCCGCTGGCAGGCCATCGCCGCTGCTCTGGAAACCAATCAAGCCGCATGGGACTGGGCGCTGGCCAATGTCGAACGCTGGCTCTCCCAAGGCCGGCTGCATCCCGCCCCCCTGCTGGAATGGCGACAGTGGCTGCTCGACGGTAGCCAGGATCCGGCAAAGCGTGCGGCGCTGCTGGAGGTCCTGCGTCGTCCGCCAGAAGATGCGCTTGAGGATCAGTTGCGCTCATGCTCGCCTTTTGTCGGCGGGCCCTTCCCCAAACCGGCTCTCTCCGCATGAACCTCGGATCCCTTCAGCATTTGGTTCGTTCCGTGCGCACCCTCGCAAAGGATTGTCAGGTCGTCGTTCTCGGCTCCGCCTCCCTGCTGGCCTCTTTTCCGGAACTCGGGGACGGCTCAGAGCCCCTCGCCGCCACCTATGACGCCGACCTCTGCCCGCAACCCTTTGACGAAACTACCGCGCTCCTGATCCATCAGTCTCTCGGCGAATCCGGGCCCTTTCATCTGCGCCATGGCTATCATGTCGACGTCCTGCGCGATTCCATCTTCGAGACCCTGCCTGTCGGCTGGAGGGAACGACTCGTCCCGGTTCCCGACTGTGACGGAACAAGCGCACTGGATCCGCACGATCTGGCCGCCACAAAGCTGCTCGTCGGACGCCCCAAGGACATCGCCCTCGTTCGCCATCTCGCCACGACCGGGCGAGTGTCCCGCATCACTGTCGAGCACCGTCTCGACTCCATCACTAAGGCCGATCGCCTCATCATCACCTCCAGCCTGGCTTTCAGTCAGGCCTTTGACTCTGCCCGCTAGATTCAATCATTCATCCAGTAAATACCACCGCATCACAACAGCACTCTCCTGGCGCTCAGCCCTGGCCCGCCATCAGCCCCCAGCCCCCGATCACCATGAAACCTCACCAACTGCTCAAGAACGCCGAAGCACACGCGGCAGCTCTCGATCGCCTCGAGGAATTGATGCGGCTCGATCCGCAGCAGGGCACAGTCTGACATGATGCACTCAAACTCCTCGGACTGCCGGTCGTCATCGAACACCACCAGCAAAAGACTTACTTCGACGGATCTGCCCTGCTCGGAGCCAGAGAACGCCCAGTCATCGCACTCACGCTCCGCCACGACCCGCTGGACAATTGCTGGTTCACCCTCTTTCACGAGATCGTCCACGTACTGCTCCATCTCGGACAGGACCAACGCTCATTCTTCGACGACACCGAAGGCGGAGACCATTCTCGCCACAAAGAAGCGGCCAATGAGTTCGCGCTCAATCACCTCATTCCAGAATGGGAGTGGCTGCGCATCCAGCACCTCAAGCTGACCGCAGAAATCAAGGCCGCCGCCACGCATCTCAAAATCAGACCCTATATCATTGCCGGGCGTCTTCGCCGCCAGACAAATGACTGCAAAATCCACCGCAACCTCGTCGGACAACACAAGGTGCGCGAAACCCTCGGATTCTCCGGGGCTCGGATCCCATCCCAAGCCTACTCACAACACACCCTCCGCCTGTAAACATCGATGGAATCCGTGCGCGGCTTACAGCCTTGCGTGAGGGCCCATCATGGTTGAGCAGAAAAATGAAAATCAGATTAATCACTCAGATAATCACCCCCGCCGGCACTGCCGGAAAGCGCTTCGTCCGTCTCCGCGTCACCCGTCGGTAGCCAATGCCGCCTGCGCAGCCTCTTTACCACCTCCTCACGGCACAGGAAACGGCGGCTTGTGCCTCCCGGGCACCGTCGCATCGAACCACACCGGCGCTTCACTCCCCGTCACCGCATTGTGTACCTTCGCCGCTCCCGTCTCCGAATGATCCGTCACAGGCTCAATGCTGAACTCCATGCTCTGACCCACCTGCACCTCCGGCCGCGGCACCGGCTTCCCATCCAGCACCGCCCAATGCAGCCGCGTGATCCGCTTGTCCGTCACCGCCCCGGTAAACACCTGCTCAATCTCCCAAACCGACGTCTGCAGCCAGTTCGCGGATTCCTTCAACCCCTCAGCCGCCGGCAACGCCGGCCACTCCACCAGCTTCGCCTTCACCAGATTCCGCGTCGGCCGCGTCCGCTCCGTCAGCATCGCCGACGCTTCCTTCCACGCTTCCTCCACTTCCTCCTGCCCAAGCTCCCGGCTGTACAGCGCCACCCGCTCCATGCTCCCGGTCCACGGGCCACCATACGGCCGCTCGTCGCCTAACACCACCCGCCCAGCCTTCCACCCGCCAAACCCGCTCGCCTCGGTCGTGAACTCCCGCATCAGCTGCCCATCCACATAACACGCCAGCCGCTTGTTCCGGCACGTCACCACTAACGAAAACGGCCGGTCGTCCTCGATGAACATCGCCGTCAGCACAAACCGCTCCACCCGCGCCGGAACCCCCTCACCACCTCCCGTCAGCACCCGCAGCACCAGCTTGCCATCCACCCGGTACAAGGCCGCCGCATCCGTTCCATCCTCGTTCCGCAATGTCACCAGCCGCACACTCATCGGCGGTACCGACCTCCTCTCGGTCACCATGCAGCTCAGCGACCACGCCCCGCTCCCCCTCACCGCATCAAACACCGCCCCACTCACCGCCGCCGGAAACTCCGCACTCCCCGCAGACACGTTCACCGCACCACCCGGCCCGCCAAACGCCATCCCCCTCAACACCGGATCGTTCTTCCCGCCCAGATGCTCCCACCCTAGCACCAATCCATCCGTCTGCGCCGGCCACCCTCCCGCCTTGCCAGCTCCCGCCGTCGCCACCTGCGGCGCTTGCGGCAAACTCGTCACCACCCCGCCCGCATTCGCCACCCACAAATCCGGCGATTCCACCGCCCCGGTCGTCACCGTCGCCACGTGCACCGCCTCAACCGCCTTCAGATCCTTCCGCAAACGCAGCGCCTGCACCCGCGCCTCACCGCCACCGCCCTCCTCAGGCCACGGCCCCGTAAATGTCAGGATCTGCGCGTCGTTCGACCACCTCGGGTGATTCAGCGTCCCCCCAGCCAGCGTCGGCAACTCCGCCAGATCAAGATCCCAGCCCGGATCCACCTCCGGCACATAACACCTCAACCGCCGCTTCGTCCCGTCCAGCAGCAGCATCGCATAACTGTCGTCCGGAGCCAGCGACGGCCACGCCCCATGCCCCGCCGGCGTCCACGTCTGCGCCTTCAAATCCGCCAGCCCGGCCTGCGGCCACGGAAACAACCCCGCCGCCCGCGTCCCATCCCGCGACACCTGAAAATTATCCACCGCCGCCGCCCGGCCCGACCACACAATCTCCCGGTCCTCCGGCTTCTCCATCCGGAACCTCACCAGCGGCTCGCCCGCCAGCGCCGCACGCTTGCTCGTCTCCAGCGCCGCAAACGCATACACCGCCCCCGGCTCCTCACCAGCCCCAGGCCAGATCGCCACCGCCGCACCACTCCCTAGCGAACGCGGCACGCCGCCCGTCCACGGCACCGACACCATCTCCGGATCATACGCCGTCCCCGCATCCCCCTCCGTCGCCTTCAGCTTCGTCACCACCACCGCCCCGCCGTCCGCCGTCACCAGCGGCCGCGCCAGTCTCCCCTGCCCGCCCAGCAACTCCCGCACCTGTCCGCCCGGGTCCAGCACCATCAGCTTCTCCCCGCCCTCCGCCAGCCACGCCAGCTTCCATGGCCGCCCCCCCGTCAATGCTTCCATCGTCACCGCTTCCACCGCCATCCCCGCAGTCGGCACCGCCAAAATCAGTACTGTCAGAATTCGCTTCATCACCCCCTGCGATAACCCCCGGCCCGCATCTTGCAACACCCGGACGCCACGCCCATCAGTGCCCTCCCCATGACTCCCGCCGACGCTCTCCGCCACTACTTCGGCCACTCCTCCTTCCGCGGCGGTCAGGAAGCCGCCATCAACGCCATCCTCAACGGCCACTCCACCCTCGCCCTCTTCCCCACCGGCGCAGGCAAATCCCTCACCTATCAACTCCCCGCCCTCCTCCTCCCGGGCACCACCGTCGTCGTCTCCCCCCTCATCGCCCTCATGAAGGACCAGGTCGGCACGCTTCGCTCCAAAGGCATCGCCGCCGCTCAACTCGATTCCACTCTCTCCCCCGACGCCCGCCGCCAGACCGAGGACGACTTCTCCTCCGGTCGCCTCAAGCTCCTCTACGTCGCCCCGGAACGCTTCGCCAGCGACGCCTTCCGCCGCAGGCTCACCTCCACCCAACTCTCCCTCCTCGCCATCGACGAAGCCCACTGCATCTCCGAATGGGGCCACAACTTCCGCCCCGATTACCTCCGCCTCGCCGCCATCGCCGCCGCCCTCCGCCCGCTCCCAGTCCTCTGCCTCACCGCCACAGCCACCCCAGCCACCGCCGCTGACATCTGCAGCGCCTTCGCCATCGCCCCAGCCCACCGCATCCAGACGTCCTTCCACCGACCCAATCTCTCCTACCAATCCTCACCGCTCGCCGCCGCCGACCGTCTCCCCCATCTCACCAAAGCCCTCCAGAACCCCGACCGGCTCCCAGCCATCGTCTACGTCACCAGACAGGAAACCGCCGAACACCTCGCCACCTCCCTCCAGCGCCACCACATCCCCGCCCGAGCCTACCACGCCGGTCTCCCCGACGACTACCGCGCCGAAGCCCAGGACGCCTTCATGTCAGGCCAATGCCCCGTCATGGTCGCCACCATCGCCTTCGGCATGGGCGTCGATAAAGCCAACATCCGCGCCGTCTATCACTACAATCTCCCCAAATCCCTCGAAAACCTCCTCCAGGAATCCGGCCGCGCCGGCCGCGATGGCCTCCCCGCTCACTGCGAAATCCTCGCCTGCGGCGACGACCTCAACACGCTCCGCAACTTCATCTGCGGCGATACCCCGGGCCCCCTCGCCGTCTCCGCCGTCATCGACGCCCTCCTGCGCCAGGGCCCCGATCTCGACGTCTCCCTCTACGACCTCTCCCTCGCCACAGACACCCGCCCGCACGTCACCGAAACCCTCCTCGCCGCCCTCGAAACCGATGGCCTCATCGCCGCCGTCGGATCCTTCCACAGCCGCTGCCGCATCCGCTTCCTCCGCCCTCAGGAAAAAGTCCTCGCCTCCCGCGACCCCGCAGAACGCGCCTCCCTCCAAGCCATCCTCGCCACCGCCACCTCCGGCCGTCTCTGGCTCTCCCTCGACCTCACAACCACCGCCACCACCACCGGGCTCTCCATGCCAGCCCTCCGCGAAGCCCTCTCATGGCTCGAACAGGACGGCGACGCCATCCTCCAGTTCTCCCACCGCAGGCTCTCCTACCGGCGTCTCACCGACGACCTCCAGCCCACCAGCATCGCCGCCACCATGGCCGCTCGCTTCGCCGCCCGCGAACAACAGGACCTCGCCCGACTCGACGACGTCGTCGCCTGTCTCCTCCACCACGGCTGTCTCACCGCTCGTCTCCTCGCCCACTTCGGCGAATCCCTTCCCGCTCCCTGCGGCCACTGCGCCAACTGCCTCCACCCGCCCTCCGCACCACTCGCCCTCCCCGCCTCCCCCATCCCAGCCATCTCCGCCGACGACGTCACCGCCATCCACTCCCTCATCGCCGAACGCCGCCCCGCCCTCCGCTCTGCACGCCAGATCACCCGCTTCCTCTGCGGCCTCTCCGGCCCCGCCATCCAACGCGCCAAACTCTCCTCCCACGATTCCTTCGGCCGTCTCGCCGAAATCCCCTTCCTCGACGTCCTCGACCACGTCTCCACCCTGGTTCCACCATGATTCACCCGCTTTTCCGCCGCCCGCATGATGAATCCACCCCCAGCCAACCGTTAACTCCCCCCATGAATGCCCACCTGCCTCGCCGCGCCTTCCTCCAGCGCCTCGGCCTCGGATCCCTCGCGCTCGGCTCGCTCCTCCAACCGGATCTCCTCCGCGCCGCCACCGCCGGAGACCGCTGGCCCGGCATTCTCCCCCAACCCCACTTCCCGCCCAAAGCCAAACGCGTCATCTGGCTCACCATGGCCGGCGGCCCCTCCCACCTCGAAACCTTCGACCACAAACCGCAACTGGCCAAGCTCCACGGCCAGAACATGCCGGACTCCTTCACCAAGGGCCAGCAACTCGCCCAGCTCCAGGGCCAGCAACTCAAATGCTTCGGCCCTCAATGGGGCTTCAAGAAATTCGGTAAATCCGGCGCCGAAATCTGCGAGCTCTTCCCCCACCTCGGCTCGGTCTCCGATGACATCGCCATCATCCGCAGCATGCACACGGACGCGATCAATCACGACCCCGCCCACTGCTTCATCAACACCGGCTCCGCCATCCCCGGCCGCCCCAGCATGGGCTCATGGCTCACCTACGGGCTCGGCACCGCCGCAGAAGACCTCCCCGGCTTCGTCGTCCTCACCTCCCTCGGCCAGGGCGGCCAGAACCAGCCCATCGCCGCCCGCCAGTGGTCCGCAGGCTTCCTCCCCAGTCGCTTCCAGGGCGTCCACCTCCGCAGCAAAGGCGACGCCGTCCTCTACCTCAGCAACCCTCCAGGCTACTCCCGCGACCTCCAGCAGGATGTCGTTAGCACCGTTCGCGATCTCAACGAACAACACGACCAAACCCTCCACGACCCCGAAATCGCCGCCCGCATCGCCCAGTACGAAATGGCCTTCCGCATGCAGGCCAGCGTCCCCGGCCTCATGGACATGGCCGCAGAACCCCAACACATCAAAGACCTCTACGGCTGCACCCCCGGCGACGGCTCCTTCGCCTCCAACTGTCTCGTCGCCCGCCGTCTCGCCGAACGCGGGGTCCGCTTCATCCAGCTCTACCACAAAGACTGGGACCACCACGGCGGCGTCAAAGACGGGGTCCGTCTCAAAGCCTCCGAAATCGACCGCGCCTGCATGGCCCTCATCACCGACCTCAAACAACGCGGCATGTTCGACGATACCCTCATCGTCTTCGCCGGCGAATTCGGCCGCACCCCCATGTCCCAGGGCGACGGCCGCGACCACCACATGCTCGCCTACTCCATCTGGATGGCCGGCGGCGGCATCAAGGGCGGCACCCAATGGGGCTCCACCGACGAACTCGGCTACAAACCAGTCGAAAACCCCGTCCACGTCCACGACGTCCACGCCACCATGCTCAAACTCCTCGGGATCGATCACACCAAACTCACCTATCGCTCCCAAGGCCGCGACTACCGCCTCACCGATGTCTTCGGCAAGGTCGTCAGCGGGATCCTCACCTGATCGCGCACCCACTCCCTCAGCGCCGCCACTGCTCCCACAGGAGCTTCCCGGCCATCAGCAGCACCGTCGTGATCAGCACCGGCCTGATCACCCGCGACCCGTTCTTCAATACCATCCCGGACCCCAGCTGCGCCCCCGCCAGCTGCCCCGCTATCATCACCCCAGCCACCTCGAACCTCACCACCCCAGCCCACAGAAACACCGCCAGCGACGCCAGATTGCTCGTCAGGTTCATCACCTTCGTGTACGCCGTCGCATGCCGCAACCCTAACCCCAGCAGCAGCACACACGCCATCGTCCAGAACGACCCCGTCCCCGGCCCGAACGCCCCATCATAAAATCCCAGCAGCAGCCCGAACCCGCACGCAAACACTCCCCCGCTCACCCGCCGCTCCCCGTGCAGATCGCTCATCTTCGGCGACAACGCCGTGTACACCGCGATCACAATCAGCAACCACGGCACACTCCGCCGCAGCAACTCCACCGGCACCCGCGACACCACCATCGCTCCCACCGCCGCCGCCACCGCCGTCCACAAAATCCCCGCCCTTAGCTTCTGCTCCCGCAACAACCCCGCCCGCGCATAATTCCTCACCGCCAGCGCCGTCCCGCAGCACGACTGCATCTTGTTAGTCCCCAGCGCCGCCGCAGGATCCAATCCCGCCCACAGCAGCGCAGGCACCGTCAGCAATCCACCCCCGCCCGCAATCGCATCCACAAAACCAGCCACCAGCGCCGCCAGCCCCAGTCCCGCATAATGCCACCATTCCATCACAAAATCCCCCGCTGCTCCCCACCACTCACGCCTCCGCCCCACCCTGCATCTCCAGCGCCGCCTTCGCCCGCGCCGCCGCCTCCCCAGCCTTCCGCTGAATTTCCTCAGGCGACGGCAGGCTCGCCAGCACATCCGCAGGAATAAACCCGTCCGCCGCCAGCTTCGTCAGGCACTTCTTCCGCTCCGCCAGCGCCTTGCTCGCATCCCGCTCCCGGCTGAACCGGTCCTTCGCCTCGTCACTCCGCTGCCGCAGCCGTGAATAAATATCCCCGCCCAGCAACGCCGAGATATCCACCTTCATCGCCTGACGCTGCACCCCGCTCTCACTCACCGGCTCCCCGTTGATCGGCCCGCCACTGTACTTCGGAAACATGATCGCCACCTCCGGACACACCCGCGAGCAAGCCGGGCAGTTCGTTTTGCAGTTGTCGTTGTTCTGCACCTGAATCTTCCCCTCCCCGCTCACCCCGTACACATCAAACAGGCAGAAACTCAGACACTGCATGCAGTTCGTGCACCGCGAATAGTCAATCACCGGAAACCACGGCTTCCACATCCCCGGCTGATTCATCACCCGCCCCCCACGCTGCCGGTCCACCGCATCCGCCACCTTCCCATCCTCCAACCCGGAAATATCCAACGTCTCAATCGCACGCTCCCCAGCAGCATCCTCCAGCATCGGCGCATTCCCCCCAAACTCCCCAACCACCACCAGCACCCCCGAACCCACCGCTCGCCCGCCACGCCCAGCCACTCTCACCGCATACCCCCGGTCCAGCAGCGACGCCATCACCGCAAACCGCCGCCCCGGAGCCAGCTCCGCAGCCCCGCTGCCTTCATAAATCAAAACCTGTACGTGTGGTGCAATCGCCATGACTCCCCAACAGACGTTCAGTCCGCCGCACTGTCAATCTCCTCCGCATCCAACCTCGCGGAAGCCGCCGCCGCACTCAGCTTCCTCATGTTCACAACCTCCACCCCCTCCGCAGCCAGCGGAGCCCCAGCCGCATGAAACAACCATAACACCGCCCGACGGTGACACGCCGCAATCTTCACCGGCCCCCCGCCCGCAATCTCCAACAACCTCCCGTCACGCTGCGCAGACATCTCACACAAATCCGCCACCGCCTCAAACACCCGCCCTCCACCACTCAAATGCTCCAACACCCCGTCCTTAACCTCAGGCGGCACCACCTGCGCATACGCACACCGACAGTATATCACTCGGGGAACCTCTCTTTGCTCACTCATGCCGCCCTCCTAATCCCCACCAGCCCATCCTTCAATCCCCAA
>CANHUG010000095.1 GCA_947462995.1 Verrucomicrobiales bacterium
GCAGCAGCGCGGCAGAACAGCATGGACAGATTGGATCGTTTCATTACTGACCAGGGTTAACAGGGTTGACTGAATTGACAGGTTCAGGGGCCGCCGCAGCAGCAGGCGCCACCTCAGGCGCAGGAGCCGCCGCAGCAGCCTCACCAGATGGCTCTGGCGTCGGCACCGCCGCCGTCACGGGTACTTCGACCACCGGAGCCGCCGGTTGTTCATTCGCCGCAAGATCGTCCGCAGTCGCACTCTCCGGTGCCCACCACTTCTCAATCGTCACAAAACACTCCACAAACTGCTCCGCATCATTCTGCTCGTTCTTCCGCGGCACCATCGTCACCCGCGGCACAAAACGGAACTCGCTCGGCTTCTGCAGCCGGTACACAAACGTCATCACATCCGTCCACGTCCCCTTCACCTTCGTCTCATAACGACTCCGGATGAACGGCAGCTCGTCCGTCGGCATCAGCGGATCCAGCGGCCGCGGCGAAATCAACTCCAGATCCAGCCCCGACCTCAGGTCGTTCTGCACCAGATTGTCCAGATAAGTGTCCCGCGCCGTCTCGTCCGCATACTCCTTCAGATTGTCGCCAATCCACGCACGCTTCTCCTCCGCCGCCGGTGCCTCCCGCCGCCACACCTCAAGCGAATTCACCTTCGCCTTCAATCCCGCAAGCCGTCGCTCCGACCGGAGCATCAGGCTCGAATACCACGCCCACCCAAGGACATTGGCAAGGAGAAACAATCCACTGAGCAGGATGACTAGCATCCGCTTCTCGCTGGGCTTAAGCTGCGTCATCTTTCTTTTTGGTAGTGCCTTTGATCTGGAATGGAACCGCGCCGTTCTTCGGCGCTTCAACCTTCGGAACCCATTCGTATTCCTTCAGCGCCGGGTTGGCCTTGATCACATTCGTATAACGGATCGAATTCTGGCTCGTCTGCCCCTCCCCCTTGATCGTGATGTCCGCCACCTCCCCCTCGCCAGTTTTGTGGTCACGCTCAATCTCAATGCTCGTCACCCGCACGTTCATGCTCTGCTGCTGATACAGCGGATCCAGCACCTGCTTCAGCATCTCGATCGGATACTTGTCGAAATTCACCGCGGAATCCATCGCCTGCTCCTGCTTCACCGTCGTCTCCACCCACCCGTACTGCGCCTCCAGATTGTTCGCCGTCTTCTGCAGCTGGCTGATGTTCCGCTGCGTCATGAACCACTTCACCGCAAAAAATCCCGGAATGATCAGATACGCCGCCGCACACGCCCCCGCAATGTTCCGAATCCGCCGCAGCTTCGCCGCCCGCTGCTTCCCAAGCGCCACCGACTCCGGCTCAAACCCCGACGGCGGCACCGGCGGCGCAGGCGCAGGCCGCGCTTCACTCATCACCCGCACCCCAAACACCTGCTGCAGCACCTCCGCCGCCCCAGGCTGCACCGCTTCCGTCCACAGCCGGATCGTCTCCAGCTCCGGCGCCATCCCTTGCATGTACAACGGCATCAGCATCTGCTCGATCTCCTGCGCCGTCTCCGGCCCGAGATCCGGCGTGTTCAGCGCATGAAAATACAACGGCTGATCCCCGCGCGTCACACAGAACACCAGCCGCCCCAACTCCTTCCAGATCACCAGCGCATTGTCCGGCAGATAGTAAAGATAAGGCGAAACCTCGAACTGCTGCGGCGCACTCTTCGGCAGCGTGTCCGCTCGTCCGGGATGCAGCACCGACGCCAGCAGCAGCGTCTGCCCGTCCACCTGCTCAACCGTCCGGTAATCCATCAGACAACCAGCCGCCGCCTCAGGCTTCAATCCCTGTTTCTCCACCTGCACGTCAATAATGTCCGGCAGCAACTCACCATCCGTCGTCGCCGCACGGATCGGCACCGCAAACGCCGCCGCCACCGGATACCCGAACACTCGGCTGTACCGGCACTCCGCCGGCGTCGCTGTCGCCCCAAGCCGCTCCGCCAGCTGCCACCCAGCCGCTGTCTGACGCCACAATTCCCACACGTCCTCCCCAGGAAGCAGAATAGAGTTCTCGTTGCCGGTGTTCGTTGGCTTCATGAATGACTGGGGTTCGGAAAAAACGGGATGCGAATCACGGGATCGTCTCGGTGGCTACTCGAAAAGCGGCACTTCTTCGCGGGTCAAAATCTGAGGGTTCGCATTCCGCCCACGCACAATCAGCACCACCCGCTTCCGGTACTCCCCCACCGTCGCCACACTCTCAATGTGCACCGTCTGCTCGTTCAGCCCAAACCGCTGCAGCGTCATCGCATCCGCCGCCGCAATGCCCAGCATCTGCAGCCCCGTATTGATGTCCTGGATCTTCTGGTCGTCCTCCGTGTCCTCAATCCCGTCCGCACCCCACCGGCTCGTCTGCACAAACTCCGTCGCCTCCTCAAGAAACCGCCCATAGTCATCCTGCGCATCCGACGTCGAACTGCTCGCCAGCATCGCAGCCGCCAGCACCTTCGGCTCCGCCTCGTTCAGATCAAGCCCCCCACTGCTGTAAATCGTGAAAAAATCCCGCCAGTCAGGCGCATTCGCCGCCACCACATCAAACCCAGGCACCAGCAGCACTTCATCCAGCGAATAAAACGGCCGGTTGAACGGATACCCGATGTACCCCTGCTCCTCGTACTCCTCCCGCTCCATCCCCTTCAGCGTCGTCTGATCGTTCTGGTCCGTCCAGTCCATCAACCGGTCAATCAGCGTGTCCGCATCATCATTCCCAAGCCCCCACAACGAAAACATCCTCTCCAGCAGCACCCGGTCCTGGCTCTGCAGCACCCGGTTCAAATTGAACCGCCCACCCTCCCCGCGAATCTTCACCACCACCGTCTCCCCATCCGTCAGCATCGGATTCGTCTCAGCACTCATGTTCAACAACGCCGCATCATACTCCTTCACCACCGGATTCATCGCAATGTTGATCCCCATCTCCGCCAACTGCCGCGCCCTGAACCCCTGCTTCTGCGCAATCGTCAGATCCATGTCGTGCGCCACAATCCGCACCGTGCTGTAAATAATCAGCGACAGCATCGCAATCAGCCAGATCACCATCAGCAGCGCCGACCCGCGTCGGCGACGCCGGCGGCCAATGCTCTTATTCAATGGTGCAACGCGCATTTTTGTAGAAATTTACCAGTCTCCTGATCCCCGGCACCCGTCAGCACAGGCACCAAAGCAGAATCCTTCCAGCGCTTTTGACCACCGGACAGCGATTCCGTTCACTCAATTCCTCAGCTCCCTGCATCCGCGGCCGCGGGTCCTCCTCCCCACCCTCCATTTTCTGGCACAAAGCAGCCAATTGTAAAAATTCCAGGTTTCACAACTGCACGAAAATTCCCAAGGCCCACCCACCCCTCCTCATCCAGGACAGTTTTCAGCCACCTCACCCACCCATTCAGCCCCCCGAACCGGGAATCTCCTAACAAACATCCAGGCAAGTGGAAATTCATAAAAAATTTACCGCTGCGGGGCAAAATTTTCTTGTTCCGGACCCTCTCCGCTCTACACCTGAATCGACCACCGAATCGGCATCCTGACAAACCCATGAAACGCCCCTCTCAGCCCTCAACTTCCGGTTCCAGCGGCCTCCGCCGCCTCCCGGAATCAGGCCTGACCAGCGCTCTCATGACCATGCCGCTCCGCCAGTTCCCCTCCCCCGCAGCCACCCTTCCCAGTTCCCGTCCCCCGACACATGCCTTCCCAAGACCGGCTTCTCATCCTCTGGCAGCACGTTTCCGACCATCTGCGTCAGAACGTCGGCCCCGACGCCTTCTCCCGCTGGTTCTCCTCTACCCGTCTCCTTAACGCCTCCGACTCCGGCGTCACCATCGCCGTCCCAGACTCCATCCACCACCTCTGGATCGAGGAAAATTACCTCTCCGCTCTCCGCCAGGCCCTCACCCTCGTCCTCGGCGAAGCTCCCCCCGTCACCCTCACCGTCGACGACCAACCTCCTCGCGACACCACCACCCCTCGCGATTCCTCCTCCACCCTTCGCGACGACCGTAATCTCGCCGAAGACCCAGCCCCCTCACGCCAGGACCCGGAACCTGATCTCCCCGCAGTCGCCGGCCTCACCGCCGACCGCACCTTCGACAGCTTCGTCGTCGGAGCCAGCAACCAGTTCGCCCACGCCGCCGCTCACGCCGTCGCCGCCAGCCCCGGCCGCGCCTACAACCCGCTCTTCTTCTACGGCGGCTCAGGCCTCGGCAAAACCCACCTCATGCAGGCCATCGGCTGGCACATCGCCTCCCGTCGCCCCAAGGCCCGCGTCGTCTACATCACCAGCGAGGAATTCACCAACCTCTTCATCCAGGCCCTCCAGACCAACTCCATCGTCCGCTTCCGTAAACGCTTCCGCCAGGCCGACGTCCTCCTCATCGACGACATCCACTTCCTCGCAGGCAAAGAACGCTCTCAGGAAGAATTCTTCCACACCTTCAACGCCCTCCTCGACGGCCACAAACAAATCGTCCTCTCCAGCGACAGACCACCAGGCGAAATCAAAGACCTCGAAACACGCCTCGTCACCCGCTTCGAATGGGGCCACACCGCAGAACTCACCCCGCCAGACGAGGAAACCCGCGTCGCCATCCTCCGCAAAAAAGCCGAATCACTCTCCGTCGATGTCCCCCCGGACATCATCTCATGGCTCGCCGGCCGCATCCGCAGCAATGTCCGCCGCCTCCACGGCGCCTTCATCCGCATCGCTTCATGGATCTCCCTCAACGGCCCTCTCTCCATCAGCCAGGCTGAAGACCTCCTCCGCGACCTCCTCCGCCAGGAAGCAGAAAACGGCATCAGCATCGACAAAATCCAAAAGCTCGCCGCCAAGGAATTCGACATCCGTCTCGCCGACATGGTCAGCCGCAAACGCACCGCCGCCATCGCCTTCGCCCGCCAGGCCGCCATGCACCTCACCCGCGAAATGACCGGTCTCTCCTATCACGAAATCGGCGAAGCCTTCGGCGGCCGCGACCACGGTACCGTCATGCACGCCTGCCGCACCGTCGAAAAACGCATGAAAGCCGACGAAAACGTCCGCCTCCGCATCACCGCCCTCGAAACCGGTCTGCGCCGCAATCTCTGACCGCCCGCGCTCCCCTCATGGCCTCACTCACGCCACCACCAGCCCTCCTCGTCCTCGCCGCAGGCATGTCCTCCCGCTACGGCGGTAAATCCAAACAAACCGACGGCATGGGCCCCGCCGGCGAAACGCTCCTCGACTACTCCGTCTTCGACGCCCTCGCCGCTGGCTTCTCCCGCGTCGTCTTCATCATCCGCCGCGAAGGCGAATCCGAATTCCGCGACCGCGTCGTCCGCAGGCTCGAACCCCACCTCCCCGTCGATCTCGTCTTCCAAGACCCCAACGACCTCCCCGACGGCTTCTCAACCCCGGACACCCGCCAGAAACCATGGGGCACCGGCCACGCCGTCTGGGCCGCCCGACACGCCATCCACGAACCGTTCTGCGTCATCAACGCCGACGATTACTACGGCACCGCCTCCTTCGCCGCCATGGGTGCCTTTCTCCGCTCCCTGCCACCCGCCCAGGAACCAGCCCCATGGAGCATGGTCGGCTTCCCTCTCCGCAATACCCTCAGCGAACACGGCCGCGTCGCCCGCGGGCTCTGCTCCGTCAACCCCAGCGGTCTCCTCTCTTCCGTCGAGGAACTCACCGACATCTACCGCACCCCCTCCGGCGCAGAAAACCGCACCCCGGACTCACCCCCACGCCCCCTCTCCGGCGACGAAACCGTCTCCATGAACATGTGGGGCTTCACCCCCTCCGTCTTCGACGCCTTCGGCACCGAATTCTCACGCTTCCTCGCCGCCTCCGTCTCCAGCCCGTCCGCCGAATTCTACATCCCCCTCGGCGTCGACGCCGCCATCCGCTCCGGAGCCGCCACCTGCCGCGTCCTCCCCACCGACAGTCAATGGTTCGGCGTCACATGGCCCGACGACCGCCCACGCGTCGTCGCCGCCATCAGCGCCCTCGTCGACTCCGGCCACTACCGCTCCCCGCTCTGGAGCTGACCCCGCCGCGCAAAACCAGCGCCGCCCCATCAGCCCTCCGCCCCGTCCCGATGCGTCGGCACCGGCTTCCCCGGCCGGAAATGCTCCGCATGCTCCACCGCCGCCTCCAGCCCGGGCACCGCGGCCTTCACCTCTCCTAACCCTTCCCGCAGCGCCTCCAGCAGCACCGCCGGATCCGCCTCCGCCCGCAGATTCACAATCAGCTGCCCCCCGCCCACCGGCTCGTCCAGCTCCATCCCCAGCTCTGCTACATAATCACTTCTAACCAGATTCACACTAGCCAACTCTCCCGCAAGGCTGTCGTCTGGACTGAAGGTCATCTTGAAATGCGCAATCTCGGCACCAGCTCCCGCCAGCAATCCCTGCACCGCACCCGCCAGCTCCCTCAGCACTTCATTCGCATCAAACTCATCCGCATGCCGCAGCGTCACCGTCGCATTCAGCCACCCCAGCAGCGCCTCGCCCTCAGCATAAACCTCGTAATCCACCGCCATCGGATTCCGCCGCGCCTGCTCCCCTGACATCAACACCTCAAACAACGCCTCCAGCCCGGTCTCCTCACGCGGCGACGCCGCCAGCACCCGCGCCAGCGGATACTCCCGACCCAGCACGCCCTTCAATTCCTCCATCTCCTCCCCGCCTAGCAGATCACTCTTCGTAATCACGATCACATCCGCTTCCTCCAGCTGCTTCCGGAAAATATACGCCACCTTCGCAGAAAACGTCCCCCCTCCCTCCAGCCCGAACACACGCCGCGCCCTCACCGGATCCACCAGCACCGCCAGCGGCGCCACCGTGAACGAATCCCCGTACAACCGCCGCAACGGATACGTCACCGTCGCCACCAGATCCGTACAGCTCCCCACCGGCTCCGCGATGAATACCTCCGGCTTCCCAGCCTCATCCAGCTTCTGCGCCGCCTCCACCAACGTGTTGAACCGACAGCAGAAACACCCGCCCGCGATCTCCTCAGTCGCAAACCCCTGTCCCCTCAGCAGCTTCGTATCCACCAGCCCGCCCGCCTGATCATTCGTGATCAACCCCACCCTCATCCCCTGCCCGCTCAGATACCGCGCCAGCCGCCCCACCGTCGTCGTCTTCCCAGCCCCGAGGAACCCCCCGATCATGATGTATCTCGCTTTCGTTGCCATGCTCCCACCCATATTTGCCAACATCAGCAAATAGGCAACCTCCGCGTGTGCGTCTTGCACCCCATCCCCCGGAATGGTAATCCCACTCATGCCGCGCCGCCCCGACCCCCAGCCCTTCGATTGCCTCGCCGCCATGCGGGCTCTGGGCGAACCCACCCGGCTCCGCCTCGTCCGGCATCTCATCGCACGCCCCTGCACCGTCAGCGAACTCTGCGATCTCCTCAGCGCCACCCCCTACAACGTCTCCAAACACCTCCGCGTCCTCCGCAAAGCCAGTCTCCTCGAAATGGAAAAACACGGCCAGCACCACATCTATTCCCTCGCCGCCAACTTCCGCCACCAGCTCGCCCGCAACGGCAACATCCTCGACCTCGGCTGCTGCCAGTTCCACTTCGACCGCCTCCCGCACTAACCTCCCGGACTAGTGTAGTCCGTCTTACAGATGGTGTCTTATGGACGAGGGATTTTTTCCGAGTCCACGGCGCGAGGAGGGCGCGAATCAGGATTCGCAACCGACGACCAACACAGGAATCGGGAAAAAGACCCGTCCCCCTCCCTCAGCAGAGTGGCTGAATCCTCCTTCCTTCCAACAAAATCAGAAGATACCATCTGTAAGACGGGCTGCACTAACCTCTCCTCAACGCACCGGCTCCGCAGGCACCCCAGGCCCCACCACCCCTTTCTCGCCAGCCGCCGCACGCGCCTGCTCCACCTCCGCCCCGAACCGCTTCATCAACGGCCCGGAATACGTCCTCCACGCGAGCACCCCGCCACCCACCGCCGCCACCAGCGTCAACGCCATCAGCGCCGCTCCCATCGCCGTCCCGCTGTCAGTCCTCCCATGCTCCGCATACCGCGCCGGCAGCAGCAGACACGCAATCACCAGCAAAAACGACGCCACCGGCACTAGCATCAGCAGCACCAGCCACCCGGACCACCCGATATTCACCAACCGCAACCCCGTCATCACCATCACCGCCACCCCGCCCACAACCCCCAGCACCACACTCCCAGTCCCCACCAGCATCGCCAGCGAACCAATCGCATCCCGATTCCCCATCTCCATCGGTGCACTCACCAACCGGTAAATCACCAGCCCGACAAAACTCAATTGCAGCAGCGACAACCCCACCACCACCAGCACATACACCTGCCGACTTAACCCCCGCACCCCCTGCACCGGCCGCACATTCCGACTGATCTGCCGCGCCCCCGCCCTCGCAGGCCCCGCCGCCACCGGCGCAGGCTGCAAATGCACCGGCACCACCGCATTCAAAGGCACCCACTGCGAAGCACTCTCAGGCAGCACCCAGCTGTCCGACTGCAGCTTCCCTGCCGCCCGCTGCCGCAACAAGGTCTCCAGCGGCACCGGCCCCGCCGCCTGCCCGTCCGCACCCGTGTACCTCAGCATGATCAGCGTATCCAGCGGCCGCCAAACCGTACCCCCAGCCTCCACCACCTGCACCGTCGGCAGCAGATTCCCCGACGCCAGCCACTGGCACAATACCTGAAACTCAACCGGCCCGGCCGGCTGACCAGATGCGTCAGCATAATAGTAGTCCATGATAGCAAGTCGTTGAAAATCCCCACCCGGCGTCAGTACCCCTTCAGCACCACCGCCTTATACGCCAACCACCCCACCAGCACCAGCAATACCAGCAGCATCAGCCTCATCACCACCCGCGGCCCCCGACTAGGAGGCGCCACCGCCACCGGCTCAGGCATCCGCCACCCCACCGCGTCCCGCCCCTCCTCAGTTGGATCCTTCGCCTCCGTCTCCACCACCACAGGCGGCACTACCACCTCGGACAACGCCGCCACCACCGCCTCGTCTGGCACAGGCTCCTTCATCTCCGGTTCCGACACAACCAGCGGCGCCACCACCTCGGAAACCGCCTCCACCGCTTTCTCCTCAGGCACAGGCACCTTCACATCCGTCTCCAACGCGACCATCGGCACAGACCCCACAGGCGTCTCCTCCACCACAGGAACCACTTCAGGAACCCGCACCTCCGCCACCGGTTCCAACGCCGCCAGCGGCGCAACCAACTCGGGCACCTCCACCATAAGCACCTCAGGCACCTCTTCAGGCACAGTCACCTCCCCCACCAAAGCCGCTTCCACAGGCGCAACCACGTCCTCCTTTACCTCACCCGCCACCACAGGCCCCCCCGCCATCTCTAACGTCTCCGCCGCCAGTGGCCCCGACGCCGCCACCGGCACTTCCATCACCGCACCCTCGCCAGCCACCTCCACACCAATCGCCACCTCCTCCGGAACCACCACCGGACCCCACGGTCCATCCACCATCAAAAACGAATCCCCCTCCGCCAGCGCCGCCTCCTCCGCCGCCTCCTTCGTCCCCACAAACGCCTCCGGAAAATCCCCGGGATCAAGCACCCCGACCGCAGACGGAATCCCCGCACTCATCCGCCCAGTCTCCACTGGCACCTCCGCACGCAACTGCATCGGCTCGCGCCACGCATTCCCCGCCACATTCCTCTCACCCGCCAATCGCTCCACCCACACGCCAAGCGCTCGCAACCCCGCCCCAGCCTTCCCAGCCGCCTCCGCGGGATCCGCACTCGCACGCACCCCCCTCACAACAAGTTCCGCAAGGCCCTCAAGTGCCTCCTGTACCATCTCCCGCTCCAATCGCGGCGTCGGTGTCGCTGTATCTTCCATGCTTCCCCCAGCATAAACAAGGGGACCGGAATGCACCAACGAAAATCCACAGGCGCACCTCGTGTAGTCCGTCTTACAGATGGTGTCTTATGGACGCGGGATTTTTCCCGAGTCCACGGCGCGAGGAGGGCGCGAATCAGGATTCGCAACCGACGAGCAACACAGGAATCGGGAAAAAGACCCGTCCCCCTCCCTCCGCAGAGCGGCTGTGTCCTCCTTCCTTCCCACAAAATCAGAAGATACCATCTGTAAGACGGGCTGCACCCAGTCCATCACTGTCCCCCTCCACCCATCACCTCAATCCACCTCAAAAACGCCGGCTCCGCCGCCCGCGCAGTGTCTGACGTTCCTCCCCGGCCCCACTCCCGCCTCCCTCACCACTCCGAAATCCTTCACCTCCCCGCGTTCCCTCACTCCTCGGCCCTTCATTTCTCGGACCCTCAGTCCTCGGCCCTTCACTCCGCGGCCCCTCGCTGCGATACCCCTCACTCCGCGGCGACGGCGGCCGCGACGGCTGACTCGGTCTCCCACCACCCCCACCACTCCCGCCTCGCCCACCCTGAGACCCTCGCTGCTCATACCCGCCACGCGGCGGTCGCGACGGTGGCCCACTCCGCCCGCCCCGCTGCTGGCGCTGCGCCGGCGGCGGCCCCTCTTCCCGAGTATCCCCGGGATCAAAACCCTCAGGCAGCATCCGCGGCATCACCTTCCCAGTCGCTCGCTCCAGCGCACGCACCGCATCCCGGTCCTCTCCAGTTATGAAACTGATCGCATGCCCCGCCGCTTCCGCTCGACCCGTCCGCCCGATCCGGTGCACGTAATCCTCCACCTGCGGCGGAAAATCCAGGTTCACCACATGCGAAATCCCGTCCACATCAATCCCCCGCGCCGCAATGTCCGTCGCCACCAGCACCCGCACCGCCCCATTCTTGAAATCCGCTAGCGCCCGCTGCCGCTGATTCTGCGAACGATTCGCATGCAGCGCCGCCGTCCGGATCCCCTCGCGCTCCAGCTGCCTCACAATCCGGTCCGCTCCATGCTTCGTCCGCGTGAACACCAGCACCATGCTCATCGCCGGATCCTCCAGCAACCTCGACAGCAACGCCGGCTTCCGCGCCTTCTGCACCTCGCAGAACACCTGCTGCACCGTCGCCGCAGGATTGCTCCGCTTCCCGATCTCCACCGTCTCAGGATCCCTCAGAAAATCCCGGCTCAAGGTCTCAATCTCCCGCGACAGGGTCGCCGAAAACAACAGCGTCTGCCGCTCCCTCGGCAGCTTCGCCACAATCCTCCGAATATCCGGCAGAAAACCCATGTCCAGCATCCGGTCCGCCTCATCCAGCACCAGATGCTTCAGATTCGAAAAATCCGCGCACCCCCGGTTCATCAGATCCAGCAGCCGCCCCGGA
>CANHUG010000096.1 GCA_947462995.1 Verrucomicrobiales bacterium
CGCCCTCCTCTCCGACTCCGGTCTCGGCGAAGGCTCCCCTCTCCCTGTCCCCACCGACGCCCTCAAAGACTTCAAGTCCGTCCGCGTCTCCAAAGACTCCGCAGGCAATACCGTCATCGCCGTCGCCGGCCTCGACGAAATGGCCTCCATGCTCGACGGGGTCCGTAAATCCATGCTCGGCGTCGAAGGAGCCCCAGGCCCGGAAGGCATCGACATCAGCCGCGACGAAATCGCCGCCCAGATGACCGGCTTCCGCGAACAGTACCAAAGCATGAAAGGCGTCCTCGCCCTCTTCATCAAGGACATGAAGGTCTCCACCACCATCGAAACCGGTGGCACCATCGTCGAAGCCGTCGGCTTCAAGAAAAGCGAAGACGGCAAGTCCGCCACATGGACCATGAACGGCGAACAACTCATGGACGTCGTCGACTCCATCATCAACGACGAGGACATGCCTGACAAAGCCGCGGAACTCATCAAGACCGTCACCACCAACCTCGACAACGACAAGTCCACCGAGGCCATCAAGAAATTCCTCGCCCCGTACGTCAAGGAAATGCTCGGCGGCACCACCAGCCCGCGCCTCGTCATCAAAGACGCCGGCAATTCCTTCGACTACGCCGCCGAAGTCGAAAAAGCCAAGGCCGCTCAATCCCCAGCCCTCAAAGCTCTCGTCGAAAAAGCCTCCCGCAAAAGCAGCGTCAAACTCCCCGGCGCCTCCGCTGCCGAGGAAGACGCCAAGGAAGTGAAGTGACCCACGCGGGCCCGCCCCGCGATCCAGTGTCTCCTAACACCACATCCCCTTCCGCCACGGCGGAGTCCGGTCACTCCGGGCTCCGCCGTTTTGCCCGTCAGCTCTCCCTCCCCGGCTTCGGCCCCGAAGCCCAGGATAAACTCGCCCGCGCCTCCATCCTCTGTCTCGGCGCTGGCGGTCTCGGCTGCCCAGCCCTCCTCCACCTCGCCGCCGCCGGCGTCGGCCACCTCGTCATCGTCGACGACGATGTCGTCTCCCTCACCAATCTCCAGCGCCAGATCCTCTTCACCGAAGCCGATACCGGCCAACCCAAAGCCGCCACCGCCGCCGCCCGCCTCAAGGCCCTCCACTCCTCCCTTCGCGTCACCGTCGTCCACGACCGCTTCCGCGCCGCCAACGCCATGGACCTCTCCCACGGCTGCGATCTCATCCTCGACGGCACTGACAACTTCTCCACGCGCTACCTCAGCAGCGATGTCGCCACATGGCGCCGCATCCCTAACGTCTACGGCGCCGTCCATCGCTTCGAAGGCCAGCTCTCCGTCTTCCACCCCGCCGCCGGTGGCCCCTGCTACCGCTGCATGTTCCCCACCCCGCCTCCCCCAGGCACCGTCCCCTCCTGCGCCGAAGCCGGCATCCTCGGCACAGTCACCGGTCTCATCGGAACACTCCAGGCCTCCGAAGCCATCAAGCTCCTCACCGGTCTCGGCCAACCGCTCATCGGGCGTCTCTTCCACTTCGACTCGCTCTCCATGGCCTCCCGCACCCTCACCCTCAGGCGCGACCCCGCCTGCCCGGTCTGCGGCCCCAATCCCTCCATCACTTCCCCCCTCGACTCCGAATTCTCCTGCGCACTCCCCACCCCCGCGCCCCCCTCCCTGAACGCCGCAGAATTCGCCACCCTCATCGCCAACCCGGACACCGTCGTCCTCGATGTCCGCGAACCATGGGAATCCGCTCTCCTCCCCTTCCCCCAAGCCTCCCTCACCATCCCCGCCGCCCTCATCGAATCCCGAATCTCCGAAATCCCCCGCTCCCATCACCCCATCATCGCCGTCTGCTCCATCGGCCAACGCAGCGCCCTCGCCGCCGCCTCCCTCCGCTCCCTCGGCTTCCCCTCCGCCACCCACCTCGCCAACGGCCTCGACTCCCTCCCCTGATCCCTGGGCGTTTTCTCCGCACAACCCATCCAACTCTCCCCAGCGGCAGCCACCGTAGCAAGCAAGGCTTCCCGATCGGTCGGCACACCCCGATTGCAAATGGCTATCCCACCAGATATCGTGAAATAGCGACCAGTTCGCCAATAAAATGAAGAGCCCCTCGATAGCACTTGCGATTCTTCTTTCTGCCGGCGCCCCATCCGCGCAGGAAGCATCCGTGAAGCGACCCAGAGACAGGTATCTGCAGGCCGACCCCGTTGATCAAGACAGCGCGACGAAGATCATTTCTGCCATCAAATCTTACAGGAAGATACTCGCATCGAAGGACTATGGGCGGTTTTACCAAGAGTGTGTTCATTCAAGCTTGAAGAAGCGGGTCACGGAAGAGCAGTTCACCGCACAGATTTCGACGGTTCCTGAGCTTCTCGGCAAGTTCTTCGATGATGTCATTGAGACATTCGCGAAGAAGGGCGGAAAGGATGTCGATTTTCAAATAGGCATACTGACTAGCGCTCTGGTTCCCGATTCGGTGCTGATCCAGTTCGCTGACCGGATCGACGCCGAGCCCAAGGTTCGATGGCCGAAGGGCGCACCACTAAGAATTCAGATGGCCGACGACGGAGGTCACCTACGCTTCTACGATATAGACTAACACCATTACCGCCGAACAAGGCGCGCCATGACAACCTCCACCAGCCGCCCTGTTTCGTTGATATCCCACGGCTCGAATCCTAAATCCGCGATCGACGTGCGCCGCCCCTGGTAGTGGTGCACTCGCTCTAACGTTCGCCCAACTTCAATGCATCACCTGTATTTTCCAGCATGTCCAGTAGCGGGGCCGATTGAGCCCCCGGTTCCATTTTGCCACATGGGCACCCGTGGAGCCATTCCCAACAAGTGCGGCAGTTGCGGTCACATGTTTGAAGGAGATTGCACCCGATTTTCGGCTGAGATTCAGAGGTTCATGCATCTCGATTACGGACCGTGCGGCATCAATGGCCCCACCGACCCAGTGACCTACGAGGACAGCTTCGTTCGATCCAAGGTCGAGATTCCCCGAAAGTGCTCTCGTTGCCGCTTCCTGTTCCACGACAGCATCTATGGCTTCACTTGCAGGAAGGACTCAGAAAAATGGGGAGGGTGTTTCAGAGGACTGGATTGGGGAGCGTGGAGACCGGATCGTGTCTATCTGGACCTTCCGCCACCGAAAGTCAGTTCGAAGACTCTCATGAACCACGCTTACGACAACGACCTCGGACAGTTTGTGATTGAGCATCGAAGGCTGAATCCCGGTCTGTCGCTCATTGAGGCACGCAGCGATTTTACCCGTATTCGGCAGATCATCGACCATCAACCCTCCGCATGATCTCATCCAACGAACAAACACGGGCGAACCAGGGGCGTCTGGACAACCCGCAGGGGCTGCTCTGTCGGCCATCCTCTCCGTAACTTTAAACCGCGGTCTCATTCCACTCCTGAGCAGAATCACCAATCCTTGTGACAATGATCATCGTCTTAGCATTCTTCGCCTGGATCTTGCATTGCGCGATTCTGTGCTTCAGGGCGAGGACGCGAAAAAGAGGGTTTGTTTCCCTGGGAATCACTTTGGGAGTGACCGCTTTGTTTCAATGGTTGGCAGGCCCCGGGAGGATGACGGCTGAGCCACCCTCAATGGATGAAATTGTGGGAACGTGGGAGTGCTATGATGTTTCACCTGAGTTTCTCAGGACCGCAGGGTTGAACTCCAAGGACTTCAGCTCAAAACTGATCTTCAAAGGCGATTCCAGCGTGACGGTGGAACGCATGCCGGACGAGACCGATACGGTATCCTTTTCCCGCGAGTGGGAGTTGACGCCTCCCGAACTGACTCCAGCAGGTGCATGGACGATCACAATTGAAGCATGGCCACGCAGTGGACCGTATCGCTTTGTTTGTAACAAGAAATTCGGAAGAATGACTCTCGTGAAGAATATCGGCGGTAGTATGGGTTACAGCGCACACTACCAACGCATTTCCAATTAAGGAGTCAGCACACAGGCATGTCGTTTGCGAACCAATCAGGCAGATTTCTGCAGATCAAATCGGGCACGAATGGTACGCTCCTTGGCTTCGATAGTCTCCACTAGTGCTCAATTCTCGCCGTAGCCTCGCCATCCCGATCACTCGTCACCCTCAACCACCGGGCCTGAACCTCCACCGGCAGCGCCTCTCGCCACTCCTGACCCGCCGCAACACCTACCGACTTCCACGTCACCCACCCTCCATCCCCCGTCAGGTCCAGTTCAACTTTGAAGTTCACAGGCTCCCCCACCCGGTGACTCAACCGCAACTCCCGTCGCTCAAACCCCCAGATCAGACACGGATCACTCGCCACACCAGCCTTCACCGCACTGTCCTGCCACGGCCCGCCGCGCCCGCTCGGCCGCGGCAGTTTCCACAAATCATCCACCGCTCCCAACCACACCGCCGCCTTCCCGTCCTCGCTCCGGATAATGTGTTCACCCACCGCAGCATCAGGCGCAATCCCGGACATGACGAGCAACCCACGCCACGAACAGTAATCGTGAATCCGCCGGTTGTGCGTGCACACCGGCCGCACCTTCGCAAACCCTCCCGCATTCTCCGCCGGCAATTCGTAAAACGTCCCCCCGGCATTGAACAAGTCTCGCTCCGTGCAAACCTCCCGGCACACCCGCGCCGGACCCGCCGCCCCATCCTTCGCAAAACCCGGATCCCCCAACGGCAACCGCCAGCGTTTCCCCGCATCATCCGTGTAAATCATCGACGCCGCATCCGCACTCAGCACGCCCGCAGGAATCGCACAGTTCGCCTTGTGATAGGCCAGCCCCGCAGAATCCTCCACTCGCTGCAGCTTCAGCCCGGCATCAAGCTCGTAAAGCCCACTCCCATCGGCAGGCATGTAATGCAGCGTCCCCTTGTTCTCCCCGCGCGCCCGCACCGTCGCCGCCAGCGCCCCCTCCCGAATCGAACTCACTCCCGCGAAAACAGCACTCTCCCCGACATCCTCCGAACCTCGCGCCCTCCCGACCGTGAACAACGCCTTCGCACCCGCAATGCCGGTCACCGGCCGAATCCGAACCCACGCCGGCCCCTCCCCTTTCTGACCAAGGTTCCCAAGATTCATCCACCGCCCGGCAGCCGTAAACGTCACGGTCCTCTCCCTCACCCACTCACCGGAACCACCCTTCCCTGACATCTCCAACTCCGCGCTCATCTCGCCATCGCCCGACGCAGCAAGATACAGGCTCGCCCCCGGCATGAACAGAAACGGATCACTAACATCCCCCGCCTTCACATCCTCATCCAGCCACACCGCCCCCTGACTAAGCGTCGGCCCCAGCTCAGGCAGTTTCTCGCGCTTCACAAACCACAGGTTCGACTGGCTCTGCGGCGGCGCAATCTTCCCCTTCGCCGCACGCTTGTTCAGAAACTCGCTCTTCGCCGCATCATCACACCCGAACACCAACTGCCCGCGCCACTCGCAGAAGTCGCCCACAACCTTGATGTAACTGCTCACCGGCCGGATGCCCGCCGTGTTCCCCGCAGAAAACGTCCTCGGAAACTCCCAGAACATCCCGTGCATCGTCATCAGCAACGGCCCCTCCCCCACCTCGCGAATCCGCGGCCATTCCGTATTCCAGCCATGCGCCCCGTCATAACTGTTGCTCGCCTTCGGCAGCCGGAAACTCATCCACTTGCCGCCATCAAGCAGCATCAGAATCAGCGATTTGTGGTCCCAACCCACACTCCACACCGGATCGTTAGGCTTCCCGCCGCTGATCCCCCCGGGCCCCGTCACCTCCGTAAACTGATTGCGCCGCACCACCGTCCACTCCCCCGCCTTCCCATCCCACTCCGCCAGCACACCGCTCGCCGTCTTCGGATCCCTCTGCGCCTGCGGCCCGTGCTCGCCATTGTTCGCATAAACATACCGCCCCTGCGCCGAATAGAACCCTTTGCCATGGTACCCCGGCAAATCCGCCGCCCGGCCTTCCAGCACCTCCCCAACTCCCTTCTTCGCCTCACCACCCTTCTTCAACTGCTCGTCCACCCACAGGTTCTTCACCGCAAGGCTCTTCACATCCACTTCATTGATCCCCTCCTCCATCGTCGCATACACAATCTTCCCCGCAGGATCATCAAGATGCCGCGCCAATCCCGTATGCCGCCCGAACATGCTCCCATACGATATCGTCCGCACCCGCCGCTCCGCATCAATCACATACGGCCCAATGAACAACTGCTGGCTCTCCCCGTGAATCATCCGGTTCGCCGGCGTCCCCCCAATGCTCTCCGGTCGAATCACCTGCTCCAGCTCCGGCGTGATCTCATACAGCTTGTCCGACGACCCCTTCGGCAAATGCGGCCCGTACGTGATCACCCACAACCGCCCAGCCCACGGCACCACCGCCCCAGTCCCGCACTCCCCCTCGTTGTTGAACATCGCCAGATGCGGATAAATCCCCGAAATCTGCCGCGGCGCACCCATCACGACATGGGCTGAAACAAGGGAAATGAAAACTGCAGTTCGAATCATGGCTCGGGAAATGGCATTGAGGATTCCAGAGAAAATGGCAAATGTAAAACCATGACCGCCACCATCACCATCGACAGTTCTGGCAGGCTGGTGCTCCCTAAAGCCATGCGCGACGCCCTCCACCTCCGCCCAGGCTCCAAGCTCCGCGCCGAAATCATCGGCGACAAAATCAGCCTCGGCTCAGACATTGAAGAGGCCCGGATCGTCCGGTCGCCAGACGGCCTCCCCGTTGTCGTGGGTTGGGAAGGCTTCGATGCCGTCAAGGCAATCCAAGCCTCCCGCGAGGAACATGAGGACAGAATCCTCGCATTCCGGAACCGCAGGCCGTGAACTGCATCGACTCTTCCATACTCGTTGCCGCAATAGTCCAGAGCGAACCGGAACACGATGCTTGCCGGAAGCTCTTCACGTCCACATCCTGCGCTCTCTATTCCCACGGAATCGCCGAAGCCTTCAGCACTCTCACCGGCGGACGGACGGGAAACCGCCTCGCCCCATCCGTGGCCGCCTCCCTTCTGGCTGACGCGTTCGTTCCACGACTCACGGTGCTGAGTCTCACCCCATCCGAAATGCTCCACGCCCTCCGCGACGCCGAAAACCGCGGCGTCCGCGGCGGCGCCATCTACGATTTCCTCCACCTCGTCGCCGCACGAAAGGCAAACGCCCCCCGCTTCTACACGCTCAATCTCTCCCATTTCCTCGCCCTCCGCCGCCACGGCGACCCCGAGATCGCAAAACCCTGACCGCAGCAGGCGCATCCGCGGAACGCGCTGACATTGCCCCCGCCGCTGCCCGCCAGTTTCGCACCCCGCCCGGGTCCCTCATCCCGCCCTTGCCTCCGCCGCATTCATCACGTCATTTCATGTGACCATCATGCCTCCACGCGCCAGGATCAATCGTTAATGAACCGTCCTGCCTCCCGGGCAGGTTCTCTCCCGCCGCGCCATGCCACAGTCTACTTCCCGCTTCCCGCTCCTCTCCTTCCCCCTTAGCCCTCTTCGCTCCACCACCCACCGCGTCGTCCCAGGCTCCAAACTCGACCAACACCTCAGCACCGGTCGCTACTCGGTCCGCATGCTCCGCTACTGGTGGACCGCCCAGGCCATCACCCGCGAATCCAAACGCCAAGGCCGCCCCCTCGCCATCGTCGAACTCGGCTCCGAACGCGGCTGGATGAAACAATTCACCCCTCCCGAAGCCGTCGCCTCATGGACCGGTCTCGACTGGAATCCCCGCGCGGAAGCCGTCTCCGTCGCCGGCTACGATGTCGTCCATCAAGCCAACTTCGACGTCACCCTCCCACTCCCCGACACCTGCGCCGACGTCGTCATCTCCTCCCACGTCTTCGAACACCTCCCGCGCCCAGGCTTCACCATCGCCGAAGTCAGCCGTCTCCTCAAACCCGGCGGCATCTTCCTCGGCACCGCACCCACTCTCCCCCAGTGGATCGCACGGCTCCGCGAAAAATGGTACCGCAAGGAACTCGCCGCCGGCCGCATCGTCCCCGGCGGCCACATCACCGTTCTCTCCCCCATCCGCTGGAAACGTCTCTGCTACGACACCGGCCTCGACGTCGAATTCGCCACCGGCAGCCACACGCTCCGCCTCACCGGCAGTTTCCTCGAAAACCACCACTGGTGGGTCCGCGCCAATCAGTTCACCGCCGCCCTCATCCCTTCCCTCGGCTCCGAATGCTGCGTCCAGGCCCGCCGCGCCGCACCTCTCGTCGACACCCCCCACTCTCTCCCCAAGGGCAATGACCGCCGCCGCCGCAGAATCATCGCCGCAGCCGCCTTCGCCGCCCTCGCCCTCACTGCCGCCGCCATCTGGTTCTTCACGCGCTGACCGCCGCTTCCTCCTTCAAGCCGCCCGCACAAAGCCGCGCGTAAAGTCCCCCCATCGCGAGCAGCTCCCCATGCCGCCCGGACTCGACCACGCGCCCGCGCTCCATCACGTAAATCCGGTCCGCCTTCTCCACCGTGCTCAACCGGTGCGCGATCACAAAACACGTCCGCTCAGCCCTCAACCGCTCCAAGGCCTCCTGAATCAACCGCTCGGTCTCGTTGTCCACCGCACTCGTCGCCTCGTCCAGCAGCAGAATCGGAGGATTCTTCAATAACGCCCGCGCAATCGACAACCGCTGGCGCTCCCCGCCACTCAATCGCGTCCCGCGCTCGCCCGTCACCGTCTCCAATCCCTCCGGCAACCGCCTCACAAACTCCGCCGCATTCGCTGACTCCAGCGCCGCCCAGATCTCCTCATCCTCAGCCCCGGGCTTCGCCACCGTCAGGTTCTCCCTAACCGACGCATTGAACAGAAAACTCTCCTGCGTCACATACCCGATCCGGTCTCTTAGCCATTCCTTCGACATCCCGCTCACCGGCGCCCCATCCAGCAGAATCCGCCCGCTGTCCGGTTCGTAAAACCTCGTCAGCAGATTCAGCAGGGTGCTCTTACCCGCCCCCGTCGGCCCCACTAACGCAATAGTCTGCCCGGGCAGCGCCTCCACATCCACCCCAGCCACCGTCGGAGTCTCCCCGCCATACGAAAACGCCACGCCCTCGAACCTCACCGCTCCCTTCAATTCCTCCAGCCGCCCGCCCTCCGCAAAGTTCGCCTCGTCCGTCTGGTCCAGCACCGCAAACACACGCTTCCCAGCCACAATCCCAGCCGTGAACAACTGCGTCAGCGGATTCACCCTCGACACCGGATCATACAGCAACCCCCACGACATCAGCACCGCCGAAAGCGTCCCTAACGTCGCCGTCCCGCGGCAGATCCACCACGCCGCAAACGCTATCGTCAGCACAATCCCGCTCTCCGCCACCAGTGACACAAACGGCGAGATCACCGCATTCGCCTTCACCACAGACAACTGCGCCGTCTGCACATCCCGGCTCCGCCCTTCAAATCGCTCCAGTTCCTCCGGCTCCACTGTGTACGCCTTGATCTGCCGGATCCCCGCAATGTTGTCGTGCAGCAGCGAATTCAACGCACTCCCCGCCTCGCTCGCCGCCTTGTACCGCGGCTCCACTCGCTTCTGATAAACCCTCACCGCCAGCGCCACCACCGGCAGCGGAGCCACCGTCAGCAGGGTCAACCCCGCGTGCTGTGTCAGCAGGTACCCGAACACCACCACAAACTGCAGCACGCCGCTCAACCCCTGGTCCAATCCCTCGATGATCACCCGCTCCATCGCAGGCACATCACTCGCCACCCGCGTCATGATGTCCCCGGTCGGCTGATTGTCGAACCACCGCAGCGGCAACCGCTGGATCTTCCCGTACAACTCAGTCCGCAAATCATGCACCACCTTCTGCTCGAACACGTTGTTCGACACCGTCCGCAGCGTGAACAACACCTGCCGCAACGCAATCGCTCCCAATCCCACCAGCGCCAGCGGCACAATCCTCTCAGTCTGCCCCTTCGGAATCACCTCGTCCGTAAACTCTTTGCTCAGCGCCGGCAGCACCAGCACCAGCAGCGTACACACCGCCGCCAGCACCAGCGTCGCCACCGCACGCCACGGGTATCGCCACGTGTATCCAAATATCCTGCGCAATGTCGCCATCCCTGCCCATCACCGCCATCCCGCCCCAGCGCAAAGGCGTTATCCCTCTTCCCCTCATCCCTCCCCAGCCAGCAGATCAGGCCGCACCGCCGCCGTCCGCTCCCGCGCCCGCTCCCGCTTCCACGCCGCTATCTTCGCATGATTCCCCTCCAGCAAAACCGCCGGAACTTTCATCCCACGAAACTCCGCAGGCCGCGTGTAACACGGCGCTTCCAGCAGCCCATCCGAAAACGATTCCTCCTCCGCCGACCGCTCGTCCCCCAGCACCCCGGGAATCAACCGGACCACCGCATCCGTAAACACATTCGCCGCAATTGCCCCGTTCGTCAGCACATAATCCCCGATCGAAATCTCATCGTCCACCAGCGCCTCCACCACCCGGTGATCAATCCCTTCGTAATGCCCGCACAGCACCACCAGATGCCCGCATTCCGCAAACGCCTCCGCCTCCGCCTGACAAAACCGCCGACCCTGCGGCGTCATCAGCACCGTCCGCGTCCCCTCCCCGCGCAACGCCTCCACCGCCGCAAACCACGGCTCGCACTTCATCACCATCCCCTGACCTCCACCATACGGCTCGTCATCCACCCTCCGATGCCGATCCGTCGCCCACTCCCTCAAATCATGCACCCGCAAATCCAATAACCCCTTCTCCCGGGCACGACCCATCATGCTCAAACCCAACGGCCCGGCACACATCTCCGGAAAGATCGTCACAATATCAATGCGCATGCCAGCTCCCCCCAACAACACTCAAGCCGTCGCCCCAGGCATCGCCGGCGCTCCCGCTGGCTCCTTCACCTTCGCACGGAAACTCCCCCAGTACCGCTGCGGCAGCATCCCGATCCCTATCAGCAGCACATTCACCCCCATCCACGCCAGCAACGCCATGAACGCCGCTCCCATGAACCCATAACTGTGCAGCCCGATCCCCAGCATGTTCGTCCCGAACCACGACCAGCTCGTCACCACATTCCCGAAAATCGCCAGATTCATCAGCCCGCGCTCCCGCACCAAACCTCCCATCCGCGCATGCAGAATCAGCGCATTCCACAACACAATGATCAAGGCCCCGTTCTCCTTCGGATCCCATCCCCAGAACCGTCCCCAGCTCTGGTCAGCCCAGATCCCCCCTAGCACCGTCCCCACAAAACTGAACAGCGCCCCGAAACA
>CANHUG010000097.1 GCA_947462995.1 Verrucomicrobiales bacterium
CAGCACCTACCCACTGGAGCACAAGACCTCCGTGGTCGGTAGGAATCCAGAACAAGTCACTCGGATCATCAGCAATCCTAACCACCGAGACTCCTTGAAAGGAAATCAGGTGCATGAAGTCCTTGCTCTCGCAAACCTCGCCATACAATACAGCGTCTGGCTCAGGATTGTCTACCATGGCCTTTGACCATTCGCCAGTGAGCCTCTTGGGAAGTAGAACGAATGGGCCTCCAAAGCTGGTAGCAGTTTCCATATTTTTGAAGCGAACGTTTAAGCGCTGGCACTGCTGGGGCGGCACTGCGCGTCGAAAGCAGGGTTGATGTGAAAATTAGAGGAACTCATGATAGAAAGTAGTGAGCCCCAGCGGTTGTCCAGCCGCGCTTTGTTCGCCTTTGTTCATGGCAAGGGTTCGTCTGGAGGTAAATGGGCAAGTCGCGCTTCGATGAATGGCAAAGCTGCCCGGAAAACGTTGCTGGCATGCTCCCTCTGCTCTGGAGAAGCAAGAAAGCCATCCTGCTCGGCCGAGGCCGCGCAATTTTTATTCTGTAAAAGTTTTAGCTAGGCGCAGGGAGGCTCTGTGGAGTTCATGTTGAGGTAGATTTTTCCGGTGAGCCATTCGTTGCTCAATTCGCAAAGGAGCGCTGTCGCGAGGCGAAGGAGCGAGGCTTCGTTGGGGAAGAGCGAGGCGACGCGGGTGCGGCGTTTGAGTTCCTGATTGACGCGCTCGATGGCGTTGCTGGTGCGCATGCGGCGGTGGTGAGCTTCCGGCAAGGCGTAGACGGCGAAGCCCTCGGGGATGTTTTCCTCCATCCAGGCGGCAAGTTTGGGAGCCGTTTTGGAATAGAAGTTCACGCGATCCTTGAGCCTGGCCCGGGCGCTGGCGAGGTCGGAACAGTTGAAGATGGAGCGGATATCGGCGGCGACGACGGTGCGCATGTCGACGCGCGGGACGTAGGCCTGAGCGTTCTGCTGGAGGTGGAACTGGCAGCGCTGCCAGGGGACTGAGGGAAAGACCGCCCGGCGGGCGGCTGCCATGCCCGGATGGGCGTCGCTGACAATGAACCGGACGCCGTGGAGGCCTCGCGTGACCAATGAGGAGAAGAAGGTGCGCCAATGCACTTCGGCCTCGCTGAGCGCGACGCTGACGCCGAGCACACCGAAGAAGCCTGTCTTTCTGTGACCATGCCTTTCTGTGAACACACGCCTCCAAAGCCCGTTTCCCCCCTCTCCCCCTGAGACGTCTGGCGTCCTGTTCACCCGTCGCTTCGGAGTCCCGAGGCCCCATCCTCGTCAAAGGCAGCCCAGTGGACACCTCCCTCTGCTGGTGGCGGTTGCAGCTCGAACCTCCGAGTCTGCGTCGCGCGGGCATCCTCCCCTGCATTCAACTGCCGGCAGATCTGCGCACACCCCGAAGAGGCCTGTCTTTCTGTGAAAGCGCCACGTTGAACACACGCCTTAAGATCCCGCTGCATCACTCTTCGCCTGAGAGGCCTGGCCTCCTGTTTACCCCACGCTTCCTGGTCCCGAGGCCGCAGGCGAATTGCTTGACGTAAATCCCCTGTGCTTGTGGCGATTACATCTCGGATCACCAAGTCGGCATTACTCAAAAGCATCGTTCCCTGCCTTCGGTCGCTGGCGGAGTGCAGAACGCGGGCGTGCCGCGCCAGAAGGTGAACCTTCATTTCCCGACCTCCCCTTTATTCTCGTCCGCCCCAACCCTCCCCACGTCGCCTCATCCGCGGGCCCGCCAGTCCCCCGGTCACCCCCGCCCGAACGGCCACCTTCCACCCCCTTCGTCCGGAAAACTCAGAACGCCGCCATCAACTCGTACGTGTACCCCCGCAGGTACTCGCTCTCCGGCAGCGCCGGCAACACCGGGTGATCCACCCGCTGCGAGTGAGTCGCCAGTTGGCAAAGCGTCTTCTTCGCATCCACCGTCGCCTCGAGAATGATCTCGCGGAAATCCCCGGTGCTCACGTGGTGCGAACAACAGTAAGTGCTCAGCAATCCCCCCGCAGGCAGCATCTTCAGCGCCCGCAGATGAATCTCCTTATAACCCCGGAGCGCATCCCCAACAGACTTCCGGTTCCTCGTGAACGACGGCGGATCCAGAATGATATAATCCCACGCCGCTCCCGCCGCTTCCTGTTCCTTCAAATAATCAAATACGTTCGCACACACAAACGTGATCCGGTCCGCCACCCCCGCCGCTTCCGCATTCGCCTTCGCCGCTGCCAGCGCCGACTCACTCACATCCACCGCCGTCACCTGCGTCGCGCCACCCAGCGCACACGCGATCGCAAACCCTCCTTGGTTGCAGAAACAATCCAGCACTCGCTTCCCCGACGCCCGGCTCCCCGCGTCCCGGTAATTATCCAGCTGATCCAGATAAATCCCCGTCTTCTGCCCACCCGTCGTGTCGATCAGAAACGTCCCCGCATCGCTGCTCACCCGAAACGGCGCCGGCGCTTCCCCGTGCAGCATCCCCGTCCGCAACTCCATTCCCTCCGCAATCCGGATCGGACTCTCATTACGCTCCGTCACCGACTCCGCACCGAACACCTCAACAATCGCCGCCGCAATCAGCTCACGCCTCATGTCCATCGCCAGCGTCAGCGTCTGCAGCACAAAATGCGGCCCGTAACGGTCAATCACCACTCCCGGCAACCCGTCACTCTCACTCCATACCAGCCGGCACAGTTCCGGATCAAGCCCCGCCATCCCTTCACGCCGCCGCGACGCCCGCCGCAATCGCCGCACGAAAAACTCCTGCGACAATTCCTCCTTGTGACGCGAAAACCGCCGCACCGTAATTTGCGACTGCGGATTGTAGATCCCGGTACCCAGCGGCCGGTCCTTGAAATCCTTCATCGAGACCACTGCGCCGGGCTCCGGCTGACCAAAGACCTTCAGTATGTCTGCCGCATAAACCCACTCGTGTCCGTGGAATATGCGCGCGCGGGGTTTTACAACAATGCCAGCCAATTTGTGCTAGGGATAAAAGATTGAAATTTTCAGTTCGATTCAGCAACTCACCCATCCGCCTCCGGACCCCGATCCTCCGGAGCCACCTGCAGCGTCGCCGTAATGTGATCCAGTTGCTTCACCACTCGGTCAATGTGCATCACGTGATCCAGAATCACCGGCTCATCCTCCTGCGGAAACCGCAGAATCAACCGCCCCGACCGCACAAACGGCAGATAATACTCGAACACATCGCAGATCTCCTTCGTGTACTGCATCCGCATCGACGAATACCGCTTCCGCTTGTCCAGCATCCCACCCACAAACACCACCTCGTTCGACTCGATCTTCACATAGTGAAACCTCGAGTGCATCACCGCCCCGATCATCAGCACCACCCACACCGCCGAAATCGCAAAGTAAAACTGCGCATTCGCAACAGGCGTGAACTTCGTCAGGAACCCGAACAACCCGGGCAGAAACTGATAGTAAATGTTCGCAATGAACATCAGCAGCGCTATCACCAGCGATAGCAGAATCCCAATCAGCGCCCCCGTCAGCACAATGTCCGTACACACCACCACCATCGTGTATGTAAACGCCGCCAGAAACACCACCGCGATCACCTGCCCAGCCCTCAACTGCTTCGCAAACACCGCCGGATCCACCGTGTGCATCCCGGAACCCGCCGCAGCAGTCGCCGCGGCCGCATCACCACCCTCGACCGCCGCAGTCTGCGCCACCGCAACAGGAGCCTCCGCCAGTCGGCTGATCGCCCCGTCAAACGAGAAAAACATACTCAGAATCCCGCAAACCAGCGCCGCCAGCGCCATCGGATACAGAATCGGGATGTTCGGCCAGATCCGCACCACAAGGCTGTGCGGATGACGTTCTTCCGGCGAAACCGCTGCGTGCGCCGGTGCCGGGGCCGGACTGGAGGATGACGGATCAGGCATTGGATTGTTCAGTGGTAAAATTCAGGCGGCAGTCCGCCCTGCGCTCAGCATAACCACCACATCCCTCCCATTCCAGGCATTTCCGTAACAAAGAAAGACCCCGGCTGATCGCTCAACCGGGGTCTCCAAAACATCAGCACAGCCAGTCTTCAGACCAGCGGCACCACCAGTTCAGGGCACAAAACGGAACTTCTGGTTCTTCTTCTTCGCCGCACTGCGGGCCTTGCGGCGCGTCCGCTCAAGCGGCGTCTCGTGCTGACGGCGGCGACGGAACTCTTCAAGGGTCCCCTCGGTCTCAATCTTGCTCTTCAAACGCTTCAGAGCGCGATCGATCGGCTCGCCTTTCTTGACCTGAACTTCTGGCATGGTGACTGGATTCTAAGGTAATGGTTGCTTGATTGAAGGGGCGCGTTGCCGCGATCTCCGGGGAAAAGAGCATGGACCCTAATCCATCCGGAAACCTTGTCAACACCACCCAGTGGAAAAGCGCAGTCTCGGATTCTTAGCACATGGAGCCTTCCCAAGCCCGCACGCACCGCCATCCTACCGCACCCTCTCCGCTTCAGAGGCCCTTCGACGCGATGTACTTCACAAGGTCGACCACCCGGTTGGAATAGCCCCACTCGTTGTCGTACCAGCTCACCAGCTTGAAGAACTTGCTGTTCAACTCAAGCCCGCTGCCCGCATCAAAAATCGAGCTGTGCTGATCGTGGATGAAATCCGTGCTCACGACCTCGTCCGCCGTCCAGCTCAGAATCCCCTTCAGGTAAGTCTCGCTCGCCTTCTTCATCGCCGCACTGATCTCCGCATAGCTCGTCTCTTTCACCGTGCGCACCGTCAAGTCCACCACCGACACCGTCGGAGTCGGCACCCGGAACGCCATCCCGGTCAGCTTGCCCTTCACTTCAGGAATCGCCAGCCCGACCGCACGCGCCGCGCCCGTCCCGCTCGGAATGATGTTGATCGCCGCAGAACGGCCGCCCTTCCAGTCCTTCTTCGATGGCCCGTCCACCGTCTTCTGCGTCGCCGTATAACTGTGCACCGTCGTCATCAGGCCTTCCTCAATCCCGAACCCTTCCTTCAGCAGCACGTGCACCACCGGCGCAAGGCAGTTCGTCGTGCACGACGCATTCGAAATGATGTGGTGATTCGCCGGATCGTACTTCTCGTGGTTCACGCCCATCACGATCGTGATGTCTTCATTCTTGCCAGGCGCGGAAATGATCACCTTCTTCGCACCAGCCGTGATGTGACCCTTCGCTTTCTCGCCTTCCGTGAACAGCCCAGTCGACTCGATCACGATATCCACTCCGAGAGCCTTCCAAGGCAGCGCCGTCGGACCTTCCCGGACCGCCAGACATTTGATCTCCTGCCCGTCAACCACCAGAATGTCGTCCTCTTCAATCTCAGGACTCGACTTCTTCGAGTACACTTCCTCCCGCGCACGCCCCTGCACCGAATCATACTTCACAAGGTACGCCAGATTGTCCGCAGGAACGAGGTCGTTCACCGCCACAACCTGAACTTCCTTGCCCAGCAGCCCCTGGTCACAGATTGCACGAAACACGAGGCGACCGATGCGCCCGAAACCATTGATACCGATCTTAATCATTTGAATGTGGTGGGAGTTGGATTGTTCCCGGTCGTAAGCCCGCCCTCCCAACGACGTCAATCGGGAAGCATCCCCGCCTCACCAGCATCGCTCCTTGCCCTGACCTCCCTCCACGCCATGAAATCCCCATGACCAGCGGAACCGTTCACGATGTCGTCATTGTCGGTCACGGCATCGCCGGAGCTTCCCTCGCATGGGAATTCCTCCTTCGCGGCCACCAACCACTCGTCATCGACCGCCTCGAATCCACCACCTCTTCCCTCGTCGCTGCAGGCATCGTCACCCCAATCACCGGCCAACGCGTCGCCCTCGGCTGGCGCATCGCCGACTTCTGGCCCGTCGCCTCCGCCTTCTACAAGGCCACCGAGGCCATCCTCGGCGCCACCTTCTTCCACCGCCTCCCCCACGTCCGCCTCCTCTCCAACCCCGACGAAGAACGCCGCTGGGCCGAAAAACAGCACGACCCAGCCTTCAAGGAATGGCTCGTCTCCCCAACGCCGGATCCCCTCCTGCCCAAAGGCATCATCCCCAGCCCGGGCTTCGCCATGCGCAGCGGCTGGCTCGATGCCCGCAACTGGCTCGCCGCCTCCCGCGACTTCCTCCGCGCCCGCAACGCTCTCCTCCACGCCGAAGCCGGCCCCGTCACCCCATCCCCCACCGGCCCCGCCACCCTCCACACCTCCGCCGGCCCCATCACCGCCAGACACATCGTCTTCTGCCAAGGCCACGAAGCCTCCAGCCACCCTCTCTTCTCATGGCTCCGCTGGAAATCCGCCAAAGGCGAAATCCTCGACCTCAACATCCCCAACCTCGCCTCCGACCGCATCCTCAACCGCGGCATCTGGCTCCTCCCGCTCGGCGGCAACCGCTTCCGCACCGGCTCAGGCTACGCATGGGACGACTTCTCCTCCACCCCCACCCCCGCCGCCCGCGCCGCCATCGAATCCAAACTCCAAAACCTCCTCCACCTCCCCTACGAAATCACCGGCCACTCCGCCGCCGTCCGCCCCATCATCCGCGAAAGCCGCGCCGTCATCGGCCGCCACCCCTCGCACCCAGCCATCGCCTTCTTCAACGGCCTCGGCTCCAAAGGGGTCCTTCACGCCCCATGGTACGCCCGCCAGCTCGCCGACTGCATCCTCCACAACTCCCCGGTCGAATACGAATCCGATCTCTGCCGCAATGACTGATCTCCCCCCAGCCTCCATCCTCCTAGCAATCCCGTTCGCTCAAGCCGTCCTCCGCGACCACCTCAAACCCGGCGACCTCACCCTCGACGCCACCGCAGGAAACGGCCACGACTCGCTCTTCCTCGCCTCCCTAACCTCCCCAGGCGGCACCGTCTTCGCCTTCGATATCCAATCCGCCGCCATCACCGCCACCCAATCCCTCCTCCAGCACCACGCCGTCCCCCCGGAATCCGTCCAACTCTTCTGCGCCAGCCACGAAACCTTCCCCTCCCTACTCCCTCAATCCATCCGCGGCCATCTCGCCGCCGCCATCTTCAACCTCGGCTACCTCCCCGGCAGCGACAAATCCTGCATCACCTCCACCGACTCCACCCTCGCCGCCATCTCCTCCGCACTCGACTGGCTCCAACCCGGCGGCCTCCTCGTCGCCGTCCTCTACCCAGGCCACCCCGGCGGGCTCGATGAATCCATCGCCGTCCGCGCCTTCGCCTCCTCCCTCCCACGCCAATCCGCACACGCCGTCGAACTCAGCGCCCTCAACACCGCCACCCCCGCCCCCTCCACGCTTGTCATCCGGAAATCCTGACTCCCCCACAACCTCACAACCCCCTCACAA
The DNA here is from genome assembly GCA_947462995.1 of Verrucomicrobiales bacterium. GTDB lineage: Bacteria > Verrucomicrobiota > Verrucomicrobiia > Verrucomicrobiales > V1-33 > V1-33. The sequence goes on from CANHUG010000097.1 coordinate 7,339, forward strand.
AAAACCGCCGGCACCCCTTCAGGCACCGGCGGTTCAACATTTACACTCAATCCCTCACTTCGCCGCCGCACCGTACCCTTCAGCCGTCTTCCCATCCGCCCCAATCTTCCCGCACGCCCACAGCAACCCGCGCGTCACCAGATTCAGATAGCGATCGTCCGCCACCGTCTCGTTGTTATGCCCCAGCGTCGTGCTGAAAATCCGCGTCTTCTTCTCGCCGTACTCGTGCGTCCACGCCACCACCGTCTCCTGCTTCTCCTGCTTGCCCTTCGCCACCGGCACCGCCGCAGGATACACCTGAATGTTGTTATAAAGCTCCTCGTTGATCGTCGTCCAGTTCGCCAACCCGCTCGTCACAGGATTCGCCGCATCCACATACGACACCTCAATCGGCTTCTGCGGCCCATGCCCCGTGCTCTGCAAGCCCAGCATGTCAAACCACATCGCATCCGTCGACCCAGCCTTCACCGGCTTCGCAATCTGCCCCACCCGGTAACAATGCATCGCACAATGCAGATTCACCGCCGGAACCCCGTTCCGATGCGCATCAAGAATGTTCCCCACATACGCCGTGTCCTTGATGTCCGCCGAACACTCATCGTGAATCACCACATCATACCCCTTCGCCCAGTCCTTCCCCTCATAACACTTGAACAGCGCCTTCGTGCTGCTGTCCGCAGAAAAACAAACCTCCACCTCCACATTCGCCCGACTCTCAATCCCAGCCTTCAGAATGTCCTTCTGCGCCTTGTAATCATGGCAGCACCCGCCAATCACCAGCAGCGCCTTCAGCGGCTTCACCCCCGCCTTGTTCTGCGCCCGCGACGGCACACTCAGAAAGACAGCAGCTCCAAGCACAACAGCCGCAGCAACAAAGGGAAGGAAATTTCGTTTCATCATTTCACCCCCTTTCAATCACATCCACCTCCCCCAGGCCAGCACGATTTCCCGCCGCAGTCACGTCTCCCCCCCTCGGATTCCTGCACCACGGTGAATGACGAGACCTCGGAGCATCGCCGTAAACCCGCCGGACCATTGCGCCACGTCCGATCCGCTCCCGCGGTAGCTCACCGAGTCCAGAAATGAATCCCCGACCGCCGCTGGCGGTGTTCCCCTTTTTCCTGCCCGCCGCACGGCCCTGCCCCGCAAAAGGTCTGTCCTTTTGTTTTTTTGGACCCCCGCAACACGTGCGTCCCCGACGGGGACCGCGAGGACAGCCTGGGGCTGAGGTCGCACTGCGACCGATGCCCCAGGTCCCAACCAAACAACACCCCAGCGCCCTGAAGGGGCGCCAGAGAACATCAAGAGGTCTGTCCTCTTGTTTTCTCGGGGCCGAAGACCAAAGACGGTAACCGCAAGAGGTCTGTCTTCTTGCCTCCTGACCCGCACCACGAACCGGAGTTTACCGCTTTCCCGGCTTGCAGAACCCCCATCCCATGCGGCCCACGCTGATCGAGATCGTCCCCCCAGCCCGACCACCCCGCTCCGAGGTCGTCATCCCCGGCTCCAGAATGCAATCATGAGGCCTGTCTGCGTGCGCCCCTGACCCACCCGCGAAAATCCTCTCCCCTTGAGGGTAGCGCAAACGCCACCACCGCCGTTGCGGCAATGATGCGCGCCGAGCCATCCCCCCGATCTTGACACCGGCACTGAAAGTACGAATGTATCCAGCATGGCCCAGATCAAAATCCTTACCGACCCGGCGGAGATTCTGAAGGCGCGCTTGAATCAGCCTCGCATGTCCTTGGAGTTCCTGCGTCAGCAAGAGGAGCGCCATCGTCAGGCGAGCGAAGAATTCTCCAAGGCCGTCAGGAACGGGACCTCGAAATATGGGCCAAAGAAAGAGGCTGCTGGCGTGACTCGCTGACTCAGTTCGCAGAGTTCATCCAAGGTGGTCAGGAACACCGGGTTTATCCGTGCGGTAGATTGTTCCTAAAAACCACCTACGCCGCGGTGCGGCGAAGTTGCCGTCGGGGCATTCATTCAGTGGTTTCTACGTAGTAATACTTGCGGCCGTCTGCTCCAGTTGGATCGAGGCGGGCGATTAGGCTCCGATCGCTAATCGTATCGAGGATAACCTTGAGCGTTCCATACACCTTGAGATATGGATTGCCGTTGCAAGAGCCATTCGCATTGTGCTTCTGACAAATCTTCACGCACGCGACGAACCTTGTTCCGAGAGGGAATCTCTCACGGATCGATCGAGACACCTCAACCCGAGTGCTAGAAGGAAATAAGCCAACAGGCATCATTCGTGGACGGGAGATTCCGTCGTCCTTTACCAACTCCAGCATGACGCCCTCGTGAAACTCGCCAACAATCATGTCCTGAGGAGTAGTGTTCATCGAAAGGGCTCGGCCGAAACTGAATAAGGTGTATCTAAAGCCTGGATGATTGAATTGCAAGCGGCGTGAAGGGGAGCTTCGTCGGAAGGGCAGACTGGCTATATGTGAGCGAGGCGAAGAGCCGCAATTTTGCCGTCAGTGTTATGTTGGGACGATGGCGCTGCGGCCCGCATCCCGCTTAAGGATCGCATGATAACGGCACAAGATCTGTCTTCTTGTTTTCTTACTCGCTACCGGTGCTGCGGACGAAGGACAGGGCCCTGAGGGGTTTGCTGCGGCGAGTGAGCGGAACACACAGCCGAAGCCGCGCAACCGATTGTGAGAGCGCGGGTTTTCCTGAAGAAGTTCCTGCCGCTGCGCGGGGCCGAAGTCAAAAGACGGCAAAAAGGGAAAGCGCAAGAGCCTAGCCGCCGGACCTCCCCACCACCACCACCACGCGAAACCCGTAGTTGCCGTAACGAAACGTGGAACGAATGCAGACGCGATACGAGGAGAGCAGATTCCCTGGACTACCGTAGTACCACGACCCGCCCCGCAACACGCGGTCATCGGCGAGCGATCGCTCCCTCCCGGCGGGATCCGTCCCGTTGTAACATCCAGCGCACCATTCAAAAAGATTCCCTCCCATGTCGTGCAGTCCGAACTCGTTTGCCGGAAAACTCATGACCGGGGCCGTGGTTGCAAATCCATCGCGGTAGCCTTCGATACAGCTGAGCCCGGTTCCATTCGCTTCAGCAGCTGCGTCCGCATAGTTCCCCGAGATCGAAGCCGCCTCGAAACTGCCGCCCCATGGATAAACGTCGGCAATACCTTTTCGACCGAGCTCTATCGGTGCCCCGGCCCCTTCCTGCGGGATGCCGACCGCCACACTCCACTCCCTGTCAGTAGGCAGACGGTATGTATAACCCTCTTTTCTCGAGAGCCAGTCGCAAAAGGCCACCGCGTCCAGCCACGACACGTTCGCCACCGGGTGGTTGCTCCGCTCCGCTCGTTCCCCGACACCACGGCCCACCGGAACTTGGTTTTCTCCACCAGTCCTCCAATCCTCCGCATCCCCCCTGCTCACGGCATCCTCCCCGCTCATGATGTAGCCACGGTTGGGGTCGGCCATGAACGCGGAGTAGTCCCTGCTTCGGGTCTCGTGGATGCAGAAGAGCACCTCCGTCCCTGGCACCGGGACGAACTTCATGCCCAGCGAGTTGGTGAAGGGCGCGGATTTGCTGGCACGTCCGAGGGCTGCCATTTCAGAAGCGGACTGAAGATCGGATTTGGGTCCGGCTCCGGTGGTGTCCGTCCACATCGGCTTCATAAGAAAAATCAATGCTACAACGGCGCCGATCCATGCCACTATGCGGTTGGTGTTGGAATCAGGACGAGGCGATGCATCCCCCGCAGTGGCTGCATGCCTTGGATTCGCTCGTGCGTTCGCCCGCGCGTCTTCATGTGGCTGGGCGGGCGGCGGCTGGGCGGGCGGCGGCGAGGCGGGCGGCGGCGAGGCGGGCGGCGGCGAGGCGGGCGGCGGCGAG
>CANHUG010000098.1 GCA_947462995.1 Verrucomicrobiales bacterium
GACCTCATCCGTCGCCCCGTGCAGGCTGATCGCCAGACGCACCGGAATCTCAAAATCCGCCAGCTTTCGGATCTGCGGAGCCAATCCGCTCGTCGACACCGTCATGTGCCGCGCCCCGATGTTCAACCCCCAGTGCGCATTCAGAATCCGCAACGCCTTCGTCAGCCGCGTGAAATTCGCCAGGGGTTCCCCCATCCCCATGAACACCAGATTGTCGATCCGCTTCCCGGCGTGCCGCTCCGCCAGCAGCACCTGCTCCACAATCTCATCCGCCTCCAGATTCCGCGTGAACCCAGCCAGCCCGCTCGCGCAGAACTTGCAGTCGTACGCACAACCCACCTGACTGCTCACACACAGGGTCCGCCGGTCGCTCTGCGTCCCGTCATAACCAGTGTTCGCAGGAATCAGCACGCTCTCCACGTACCGCCCGTCCCGCAGCCGGAATAGAAACTTCTGCGTCGCATCCTGCGCCCCCTGCACCTTCGCCACCGTCAGCGTCTGCAACGGATGCGCCGCCTCCAGCTTCGCCCGCAGTTCCTTGCCCAGATTCGTCATCTCCTCATACGAACCCACCCGCCGCTCGAACACCCACTCCAGGATCTGCGCCGCACGGTACTTCCGCTCACCCCACGACTCCAGCTCCGCCACCAGTTCCTCCGGCAGCAGGCCCGTCAGCGCAGCCCGAGGCAACCCGCCAGCAGCCGGTGTCGGTTTCGCAGTGTCAGTGTCCATGGCTCATCGCAGGCAACCCGCCCGCTCCCATCACAGCGCCGTCGCCACCTTGATGTCGCCAAATCCCTTCGTCCCATCCGCATTCCGGATCGGCTTCGTGATGATGTCCTTGTACGTCATCCCACCAGGAATCATCGGCAGCACGTGCTCCGTGTACGGCACCATCACGTCCAGCACATACGCCGTCTTCGACGCCAGCATCCGCTCGATCGCAGGCACCACATCCTCCTTCAGGAAAATCCGCTCGCACGGCACCTCGAACGACTCGCACATCTTCACATAATCCGGATAAATGTCCGTCGGCGCATGCAGCTTCCCAAGGAACGTGTGCGCCCGATTCGACTTGTACTTCAAATCTTCCCACTGCACCACCATCCCAAGGTGCTGGTTGTTCAGAATGATGCACTTGATCGGAATGTTCTCCGCGATCGCCGTCGCCAGCTCCTGCACGTTCATCAGGAACGATCCATCCCCGTCAATGTTCACCACCTCAGTCTCAGGAAACGCACACTTCACCCCCAGCGACGCCGGCAACCCGTAACCCATGGACCCCAGCCCCAGGCTCGTGATCAACCGCCGTGGCTTGTCGAAGTGGAACCACTGCGCCGCCCACATCTGGTGCTGACCCACCCCCGTCGTCATGAAGATGTCCCCCTTCGTCACCTCATACAGCTTCTCAATCACCCACTGCGGCGCAATCCGGCCCGGCTCCTCTTCATAAGTCATCGGCTGGTCACGCTTCCACGCATCCACCTGCTCCCGCCACACGCCGTACTGCGGCCACCCGGACGTCTTCCGCGTCCACCCCGCCTTCTCCAGCAACTCGTTGATCCGCTTCAGCGCCTCACCAATGTCCGCCACGATCGGCAGCCGCACTAGCTTGTTCTTGTTGATCTCCGCATTGTCGATGTCGACGTGAATGATCGTCCCGTGCTCGCAGAACTTCTCCACCTTGCCTGTCACCCGGTCGTCAAACCGCACCCCCAGCGCCAGCAGCAGATCCGCCTCGTTCGCCGCATTGTTCGCCGCCACCGACCCGTGCATCCCCAACCACTTGATCGAAAGCGGATGCGTCTCCGGAAAACCACCCACGCCCATCAGCGTCGACGTCGCCGGAATCCCCGTCCGCTCCATGAACTCCAGCAGCGCCCCGCTCGCCTCACCACTGATAATCCCGCCGCCACAGTAAATCACCGGACGCTCCGCCTTCATGATCATCGCCACCGCCTCCTCAATCGCCGCCTCATCAAGCACGCGCTTCGGATCGTATCCCTTCAACTCCACCTTCTCCGAAAACCACAGCTTCGTCGCCCGCTCCTGCACGTCCTTCGGCATGTCAATCACCACCGGCCCCGGCCGCCCGCTCTGCGCAATGTGAAACGCCTCCTTCACAATCCGCGGAATCTCATTCGAATCCGTCACCAGATAACTGTGCTTCACAATCGGCAGCGTCACCCCGAAAAAGTCCGTCTCCTGAAACGCCCCGCGCCCGATCATGAACGTCGGCACCTGCCCCGTAATCACCACCAGCGGCGTGCTGTCCAGATATGCATCCGCAATCGACGTCACCATGTTCGTCGCCCCAGGCCCGCTCGTCCCCATGCAAACCCCAGCCTTCCCAGTCGCCCGCGCATACCCCTCAGCCGCAAAACTCCCCCCCTGCTCATGCCGCGGCAACACCGTCCGGATCTGCTTCGACTTCGTCAGAGCCTGATGCATCGGCATCGACGCACCTCCCGGATACGCAAAAATCAACTCCACGCCCTCCCTCTCCATACACTTCACCAGCACCTCAGCTCCAGGCATCACGTCTCCAACATTCGCGCCCTCTCCGGTCGTGGCTGCGTTCTTCAGGGCGTCGCTCGGTGTCGTACTCATGGGAATGTTTCTGGCGGTCGAATGCTTGTTACTCGGAAAAATGAGCCCGCAAATTAACCCGGAAAACCCCAAACACAACGAGGAGTTTACCCCAAACACCTACCCCCCCCCGCCAATCCCCGCCAAAGACCTCTCAACTAATTCCCATTTGACAAGTGGACATTCGGTTGCAATGCAATCCCACCATCCCCGCCACCCATGAGCACCGACCCCCAGCCCTCCGCCGCCCCCGACGAAGCCATCTGGCTCGCCGTCGTCCGGGAAAAAGTCCGCGCCATCCGCTTCGGCTCCGTCCAAATCACCGTCCACGACGGCCGCGTCACCCAGATCGAAGCCAACGAAAAAACCCGCATCGGCCAAAACCACCCCAACCCCGCACGCGCCAAGGTCTCCGGCTGACAACCCAATTTCCCCATCCCATGGTCGCCCCCGTCATGGAAAAAACGGATCGGTCACCCGTGTGCCTCACGCGCCCCCAGCGCGACCGCCACCCCCTGCCCGGATCCTCCCACGCACCCCACCTCCCCAAGCTCACCTGCCCTCCTGTCCACGGCGCAGGCGATCTCCTCAAAGCCGGCGTCTTCGGCGGCATCCACGGCGACGAACCCTCAGGCACCGCCGCCTGCCACGCCCTCGCCAGATGGGCCCGCCTCAGCCCCCCGGAATTGTCAGGCTTCGAACTCCACCTCTTCCCGGAATGCAACCCCACCGGCCTCGCCGCCGGTACCCGACACTCCCTCGCAGGCCTCGACCTCAATCGCGAATTCTGGAACGGCTCCACCCAACCAGAAGTCCAGCACCTCGAAGCCGAACTCCGCGCCGAACGCTACGACGTCATCATCGCCCTCCACGAAGACGATACCTCCGACGGCCTCTACGGCTTCGTCAGCGGAGCCCTCCTCAGCGCCCACCTCCTCGAACCCGCCCTCCACGCCGCTTCCTCCCTCCTCCCTCGCAATCACGCCCCAGTCATCGACGGCTTCCGCGCCGACCGCGGCATCATCCGCGAAGGCTACCCAGGCATCCTCAGCGCCCCTCCAGAACAACGTCCCCGCGCCCTCGAAATCGTCTTCGAAACCCCCGGCCTCGCTCCCCTCAACCTCCGCGTCGACGCCGCCATCATCGCCGTCCAAACCATCCTCACAGAATACCGCCGCCTCCTCGCCCACGCCGCCAACATCTGACCCCCTCCCCAGCACCCACACTGGCACAGCCATCCAGCCTGTCACCTCAACGCCAATGTCTCATCATGGCAGGCCCCAACGAGCAAAGTGGCACAGCCATCCTGGCTGTGACCTCAACGCCAGAGCTCATCACAGTGAATTGCAAAAGCCCCACCTCTAATTTCCGCCAATTAACCCCCGCCCCGTGTCCCAACGGGACACCGCATACCAGCCCAGAGCAACGCTCTGGGTACACCATCACCACCCCCAACCGCGTTCTGTAGGAACGCCGTATACCAGCCCAGAGCAACGCTCTGGGTACACCATCACCACCACCAACCGCGTTCTGTAGGAACGCCGTATACCAGCCCAGAGCACCGCTCTGGGTCCACCGCCACCACCACCACCCGCGTTCTGTAGGAACGCTGTATACCAGCCCAGAGCATCGCTCTGGGATAGCCGCATACCAGCCCAGAGCACCGCTCTGGGGTTCCTTTCACCGCGGCACCGGAATCTCGGAAACCGAAGCGCGGGTTCATTCGGCTCCTGACCCAGCCCGGACACCTTCTTCTTGCTACGACAGCGTCAATCATCCGTCACAACGACAGGAAGCCACGTCATGCCGTACCCCATGGCATCCGCCCACCGCCGGAACCGCTGGCTGTATATTGTTTTGGCCGGCAGTGAACTTCGAATGCCGTTCACGGTCGGGAACGTCTCCATCGTTCGCGCGATGTCGATGCCTGCCATCCGGTCCACATCGCTTTTCGTGTAAAACATGCGGGCCAGGCCGTACACTCGGCCCCCGTCGTCCCAGTCCCATTCCTCGGGCTCGCCATGGGCGGCGAGATACGCCTCATCCACCAGCAGCGGGCCAACGCAGCGAGGTGTCTTTGAGCGAGGGAAGGCATGCTTCGCTCGCAGGTAATGGGTGTGCGATTTCACCAGAGGGTCGTCATAGTACCAGACGATGGGTGCAAAGTCGGCCCCCACCATTCCGGCATCCGCGAGAGCGCGCTGCGCTTCCAAGGTCCAGGCGGTCGGGTACTCGTACACATAGCCGCGCACATCCACCACCGGAGCTTTCGGGTGCCCGATGTCGTCCTCCCAGTTGGCATGCAGGACATCGCCTTCAAGGCGTAGCCCCCAACCTCCTTCCAAACATAAATCTTTGGTCAGAAAGGGAGCGTCGTCGAGTTCGTCAGCGGTGGGATCTGGAAAGTAGCGCGTGACCCTGAACTCGCCAGGACGCTGCTCGTTGGCGCGCCGACCTCGCAAGACCGGCTTCCATCCTGCGCCCTCCAGTCGCTCAAGAGCCCGGGCAAGGACAGGACTGCCTTCAGGTGCCCTAAAACTTGAATAGCAGTAGCGGCCTTGATTGGCAGGCGATATGGAATCTCCGGCCATTGCCGCCAACTCCGTAAACAGCCCAAAGTCACCCACAATCATCGGATGATTCTCGAAGCCATTAAGGTTCGGGGGACACTCCACATCGCTGGGGCGATAGTGCAAGGAAAACCGCCAGGAAGGCAATTGATGCGAGTCAGTCATGGAGAGGCGGCGAGTGAATATTCAGAAAATCACCGTTCACAATAACACAACCCGCCCACTACGCCAACATCTTCCCGCCCCCTCACACCGGCACCTCCGCATACTCCAGCGCCCATTCCTTCATGCACCGCACCCGCTCCGGCACAATCCGGTACACCACCAGCTCAGGATTGTCAGGACTCCCCAGATACCGGCGCAGCAGCGGATTTCCGCTCCAGATCTCCTCCATCACCGCCGCATCGTTGAGCACTTCCGCCCGACCCGTGATCCTCACCTGGTCGTGATTGCCGTCCAGATAACACAACTCCACCCTCGGATTCGCCTCGATCTCCGCCGTCTTCCCATACCGCCGCAGGTTCGCCACATACACCGTGAAACCGTCCACCTTCACCGGTGACACCGGACGCACCCTCGGCTGCCCTCCATCCACGGTCGCCAGCATCGGGAACTTCGCCCCCTCCATCACTCGGCGGGCAAATTCAGCAGGATCTTCAGGCAGCGCAGGCAATTTCATAGCCCCTCTCCCTTCCATCACTTCACCACTCCGGACAGCGGGAAATCCACGCAATCACTCCCCCCGCCCGCCTTGCTCCTCCACCCGATCGACCCCATCATCCCCCCCATGAAGTCCATCCTGCTCGCTTCCACCCTTCTCTCCGCACTCCTCTCCGCCACCGCCACCGCCGACACCAACTGGCCCGAATGGCGCGGCCCAGCCCACAACGGCACCGCCCCCGACGCCACCCCACCCACCAAGTTCGACGAAAAAACCAACCTCCGCTGGAAAGCCTCCCTCCCCGGCTCCGGCGCATCCTCCCCCATCGTCTGGGGCAACCGCATCTTCATCCAGACCGCCATCCCCACTGGCAAAAAAGCCGAACGCGCCGCCACCGACGCACCTCCCGCCGCTCCCCCCGCACCCGCCCCTGGAGGCCCACCCCGCCAGCGCGGCCGCGGCGCCCCCGGATCCATGCGCGGCGAAGCGCCCTCCGAAATCCACCAGTTCGTCCTCCTCTGCCTCGACCGCTCCAACGGCAAAACCCTCTGGCAGAAATCCCTCCGCGAAGAACTCCCCCACGAAGGCCATCACCGCGACCACGGCTTTTCCTCACATTCCCCAGTCACCGACGGCACCCACGTCTACGCATGGTTCGGCAGCCGCGGGCTCCACTGTCTCGACATGGAAGGAAAGGTCATCTGGTCCAAAGACCTCGGCCGCATGCAGACCCGCAACGCCTTCGGCGAAGGCACCTCCCCGGCCCTCAGCGGCGACACCATCGTCGTCAACTGGGACCACGAAGGCGATGACTTCATCGCCGCCTTCAACAAACTCACCGGCACCGAACTCTGGCGCACCAAACGCGAAGAGGAAACCACATGGACCACCCCGCTCATCGTCTCCCACGACGGCCGCCAGCAGGTCATCGTCACCGCCACCAACCGCATCCGCTCCTACGATCTCCAGTCCGGCAAGGAGATCTGGTCCTGCGGCGGCATGACCGCTAACGTCATCCCGACTCCCATCGTCCAGGACGGCGTCCTCTACGCCATCAGCGGCTTCCGCGGCGCAGCCCTCCTCGCCATCCGCCTCGGCGGCACGGGCGACCTGACCGACTCCCCTTCCGTCCTCTGGAAACACGAGAAGCGCACGCCCTACGTCCCCTCCCCACTCCTCACCGACGGCCGTCTCTACTTCCACTCCGGCAACGACGCCTACCTCTCCATCCTCAACGCCAAGGACGGCAAGACCCTCCTCGAAGCCGAACGCATCCCCGGCATGAACGGCATCTATTCCTCACCAGTCGCCGCCGCAGGCCACATCTACTTCACCGGCCGCGACGGCAACGTCGTCGTCGCCAAAGCCTCCGATAAACTCGACATCATCCACTCAGCAAAACTCGACGAAGCCTTCGAAGCTTCCCCTGCCATCGCCGGCCCCGACCTCTTCCTCCGCGGCCATCAGCACCTCTACTGCTTCTCCTCCGCAAAACCCTAACCGGCCTCTAACACGGCCCCAGCCCCCGGGCCCTCACCGCCCCGGCACCGCCACCATCACCGCCAGCCCGGGCAACAGCACCGCCGCATCCGCCAGCAGCGGCACCAGCCCGCCCGGCAATCGCCGCCGCATCACCCACAGCAACACCAGCAAGCCCGCCGCCACCGCCGCCGCCGCAAACAACGGCCGCGCCCACCGATCCGCGTGCACCCACTGCATCACCCCGCCGACCGCCACCGTCAGCGCCATCCCGGGATAAATCCTAGCCAGCGCCCGCTCCTCGCCACCGACCCCGCCCCCCTCCACCAGCCGGATCAGCAGGGTGTTCAGCAGGCACACCGACGCAAAAATCAGCACTTCGTTCCCACCCAGCAGATCCCGCCACGCCTCAATGTGCGCATGCGGAGCCAGCGCACACCCGAACGCAAACAGCCACGCCCCTAACGCCTTCCGCGGCAGTATCCACGCCGCCGGCCGATCCCCCTTCCCGCGCAGCACCAGATACATTCCCGCAAGGCAGAATCCTCCCAGCACCGGCCGCCACAACTGCGCCGCAGGAGCCTGCTCCGGCGGCCCCTGCATCAGCACAAACGCAAACAACCCCATCACACACAGCGGCCCAGAATTCCCCGCTCCCTTCCGCCGCGACAACAGCGTCAGTAGAAAATAAGCCGCCACCGCCACCGCCAGCCGCACCCCGCTCTCCACCACCACCACCCGCAATTCCCGCAACGCCACCCAAACCGCCGCCGCGCCTGCCACCAACACCGACGGCACCAGCCACCAACGCCACCGCCACGCCAGATCATGCCGCGCCCGCCTCACCGCCAGCGCCCCACTCCCCCCGTCCATCACCCGGTCCAACACATACACCGCCCACACCGCCACCCCCAGCACCCCATACTCCGCCGCAATCAGCTTCGTCCCCGTCGCCCGCGCAAACACCGCCATCCACACCAGCGCCACCGCCACCGCATCCATCCCCAACGCATTGATCACCGCCACCACCCGCGGCATCGCCGGCGGCTCATCAGGGTTTTCAGTTTCTTCCATACTCATCCCCCCTCCTCCACCACCAGCCTCCGCGCAAGCACCTCCCTCCCTTCCCTGTCTCCTTGCACCCCAGCCACCCACCGTAGCAGGCCGCCCCGCCCTTGTCCTTCGTACGAGCATCCCCCTGAGCCCAACGGCCCAACGGGCCCAAAGACCCAAGCCCAGGGACGAAGCAACGCGAAGGCCCTGGGGTGACCCAGTTTTGTGCCCCCGCGTCCTAACGGGGCGCAAGAACACAACCCGGAAACCAGACCTTCCAGAGGTCTGAGCACTATGGACCTCGCTCCCGCACGTCCTCTGCCCCCACCGCACCAAGGCCGTCCCGCCCTTGTCTCCACCCAAGCCAGTCTCCTTGCACCCGCGCCCCTCCCGCTGCATGTTCCCCCCAGCTCGTGCCCGATCCCCACCAACACCCAGACGCCCAAGGGCCCCTTTCCCCAGCCGACGCCGCCCTCCCCATCATCGGAGCCGGCTCCGCCAAAGGCCAGCGCGTCGGCCTCCTCCCCCAGCAAGGCTGGGCCGGCCGCAACTACCACTTCGCACGCCGCGTCCTCCTCCCACAACTCTTCTCCCTCCGCGGCGGAGCCCCCAACCGCCCCGACCTCCTCCGCCACAACGGCCCCGACTTCCAGATCACATGGATCGGCCACGCCTCGTTCCTCCTCCAGTCCGAAGGCTTCAACGTCCTCGTCGACCCCGTCTGGTCCAATTGGCTAGGCTTCATCAAACGCGTCCGCCATCCCGGCCTCGAAATCGATGACCTCCCGCCCATCCACGCCGTCCTCGTCAGCCACGCCCACTTCGACCACCTCCACCTCGGCGGCCTCCGCCGCATCGGCCAGGGCCAACCCATCATTGTCCCCAAAGGCGTCGGCAATCTCGTCCGCCGCACCGGCTTCGGCAAAATCATCGAAATGCAGCACTGGGCCACCACCCGCATCGGCCCGCTCGAAATCACCTTCACCCCCACCAAACACTGGGGCGCACGCATGGTCCACGATGTCCACCGCAGCTTCGGCGGCTTCATCATCCGCAATTCCTCCGGACGCACCGTCTTCCACTGCGGCGACAGCGCCTACTTCGACGGCTTCACCGAAATCGGCACCGCCGCTCCCATCGACCTAGCCATCCTCCCCATCGGCGCATACAAAGCCATGAGCGGCCGCGAGGTCCACATGAACCCCGAAGAAGCCCTCGACGCCTTCCGCGACCTCAACGCCCGCCACATGGTCCCCATGCACTACGGCACCTATCCGCTAGGCGGCGAACCCATGCACGAACCCCTCGAACGTCTCCTCGCCGCCACCTCCGCCCGCGGCCTCGAAAACCACGTCCGCATCCTCGACGAAGGCCACCCCGTCATCCTGTGACCCGCCTCCTCTCCATCGCCACCGCCGCCATCCTCGCTGCCGCACCGCACGCCGCCGCTCAGAAGGCCGACCCTCCACCCGCGCCCAAACCAGCTCCCTTCGCCCAACCCAAGATCCGGCTCGCCATCTTCACCCACGAACTCACCGCTCTCCTCCAGCCGGAATGCGAACGCATCGCCACATGGCTCGCACGCTACGCCGCCACCTCGCTCTCCCCGGCCATCCTGTCAGGAAATACCGACGCCGCTGAATCCGCACGCCGTCTCCTCACTCTCGCTCTCCACCTCGACCCCGGCAACGCCTCCGTCGCCCGCGCCGCCCTCCGCTGGAACGAAGGCCAGTCCCCAGACCTCCCGCCCGCGGACGAAAACCTCCGCGTCCTCACCGATTTCCTCGTCCGCGCCGCCGAACGCAAATCCTCCACCCCGGCCACCACCGCACGCCAGGCCCTCCTCGCTCGCTTCCTCATCCGCATCGCCGCCGACGCCGATCCCCTCAACGAATCCGCCGTCCACCGCAGCGAACTCAACGACCGCAACGGGCTCGGCCCGCCATGGCGCTCACTCATGGCCGGCCGTCTCGGCACGCCTCCCCCCAAAGCACCCGCAAGGCGCTGAGCCTCGTGTAGTCCGTCTTACAGATGGTGTCTTATGGACGAGGGATTTTTTCCGAGTCCACGGCGCGAGGAGGGCGCGAATCAGGATTCGCAACCGACGAGCAACACAGGAATCGGGAAAAAGACCCGTCCCCGCCAACTCAGCAGAGCGGCTGAATCCTCCTTCCTTCCCACAAAATCAGAAGACACCATCTGTAAGACGGGCTGCACTAACCTCACCGCGGCGTGAACTTCACGCGCCCGAACCGCCGCGTCCCCGGCAGCACCGGCTCCGGACTCCGCCACAACTCCGTCCGCGTCCCATCCCCGTTGTCCCGCGCCGCCACCTGCACGCCAGCCGACGGCCACGTCGCAAGGTCCCCGGAAAACTCCACCCGCATCCGGAAATCCTCGCGCCCGTTCACCAACCGCACGCTCAGGGTCATGTAATTCGCCTCCACCCCGCCCACCGTCACCGCCGTCAGCCCACCCACCGGAACCACCGCAGACGAATCCCCCGCATTGCCCCCGCCTAGCATGTACTCCGCCGCATTCGCCAACCCATCACCGTCCGCATCCGGCTCCGCCGCCCCTCCCAGCCACGAAACATAACCAACCCGGTCATCCACCCCCGGACTCGGCACCGCTCCCACCCGCCAGTTCCACCCCACCGCCGGGTCCCGCGCCGGATTCTCCGGCTCGATCCTCACCAGACTCGCCCCGCTCCCGTCAGGCTCCACCGGCCAGCCCTCCACCCCGCCATCACTGTACGCGAA
>CANHUG010000099.1 GCA_947462995.1 Verrucomicrobiales bacterium
GGGCACCACCGTCATCCGCCACCCCGCCCGCGGCTCCGGCTCTGCCCCCAGCCGCGCAAACACAATAAAACGCAATCCCTCCCGCAACACCTCCGGCCGCGCCCACCGCTCCAGCGCCGCCCACTGATCCTCCCCCATCACCCACCACAACTCCACCCCCGGCCACCGCCCGCGAAAATACTCCACCGTCTCCCACGAGTAACTCGGCCCCTCCCGCCCAATCTCCCAATCACTCACCTCCGCCCACCCCAACCCACTCGTCACACCCTCCAGCATCGCCACCCGCTCCTCCCCGCTCGCCCCAGGCCTCCGACCTTTCAAAGGCGACTCCCGGCACGGCACAAACACCACCCGGTCCAACCCGCACGCCCCCACCGCCGCCTCCGCCATCGCCACATGCCCACGATGCGGCGGATCAAACGATCCCCCGAACAACGCCACTCGCTGCACTCGTTCCGCTCCCATCCGCCCCCCCTCACTCACTCCCGCACCCCTCGCAACCGCACGGATTTCACCGCTTGAGCCCGCTCAAAACCACGACAGTCTGCGCGTCCCCAAATTTCCGCCATGTACCGCACGCACCACTGCAACGAACTCCGCAAGGCCCACATCGGCCAGTCCGTCACCCTCGCCGGCTGGGTCCATACCGTGCGCGATCAGGGCGGCGTCATCTTCCTCGACCTCCGCGACCGCGAAGGCCTCACCCAAGTCGTCTTCCGTACCGAAGAAAACGCCGACGCAGCCAGCCTCAGCCACAAGCTCCGCGACGAAGACGTCATCCAGGTCACCGGCCGCGTCGACGCCCGCCTCTCCGGCACTGAAAACGACAAGCTCGGCACCGGCGACATCGAGGTCGTCTGCACCGCCGTCTCCATCCTCAATAAAGCCGACGTCCTCCCCTTCCAGCTCGACCGCGAGCTCTCCAACGAGGACCTCCGCATGCAGTACCGCTACCTCGACCTCCGCCGCCCGCGGATGAACAAAAACATCCGCCAGCGCCACAAAATCACCGCCGCCGCCCGCAACTACCTCGACGCCTCAGGCTTCATCGAGGTCGAAACCCCCATCCTTTCCAACCCAACCCCCGAAGGCGCGCGCGACTTCCTCGTCCCCGCTCGTCTCTCCCCCGGCCACTTCTTCGCCCTCCCCCAGGCCCCGCAGCAGTACAAGCAACTCCTCATGGTCGCAGGCCTCGAGAAGTACTTCCAGATCGCCCGCTGCTTCCGCGACGAAGACCTCCGCGCCGACCGTCAGCCGGAATTCACCCAGATCGACATCGAAGCCAGCTTCGTCGGCCAGGACGACATCATCAAGCTAGTCGAAGGGCTCCTCGTCTCCATGTTCAAAGCAGGCATGGAACGCGACGTCCCAGCTCCCTTCCAGCGCATGACATGGCACCATGCCATGGACCAATACGGCATCGATAAGCCGGACACACGCTTCGGCATGACGCTCATCGACCTCGCCAGCGTCTTCGCAGGGACCGAATTCAAAATCTTCAAGTCCACGCTCGAAAACGGCGGGGTCGTCAAAGCCATCAACGCCAAAGGCTTCGCCGGCATCACCACCGGCCAGATGAACCGTCTCAACGAACTCGCCGTCCAGGCCGGTCTCCCAGTCAAGACGCTCGCCTTCATCAAATGCGAGAATGGCGAATACAAGAGCCCCCTCTGGAAGTTCTTCACCGACACCGAAAAAGCCGCTCTCATCTCCACCCTCAACATCGAGGAAGGCGACATCGTCTTCTTCGTCGCCGGCGAATGGGAATCCACCTGCACCATCCTCGGCCGCACCCGGCTCGAAATCGCCGACATGATGGACCTCACCAAAGGCTCCACCGACCTCAATTTCCTCTGGGTCGTCGACTTCCCCCTCCTCGCCAAAACCGACGATGGTTCATGGACCGCCGTCCACCACCCCTTCACGCGTCCTAACAGCGACGACATCGCCCTGCTCGACGCCGGCGATTACGCCAAGGTCCGCGCCGTCGCCTACGACGTCGTCCTCAACGGCTACGAACTCGGCGGCGGTTCCATCCGGATCCACGAAAAAGACCTCCAGGCCAAAATGTTCTCCGTCCTCGGCGTCTCCGAGGAAGAACAACAGATCAAATTCTCCCACATCCTCGACGCCTTCCGCTTCGGCGCTCCCCCGCACGGCGGCCTCGCCCTCGGCCTCGACCGCATCGCCATGCTCATCGCCGGCGAATCCAGCATCCGCGAAGTCATCGCCTTCCCCAAAAACAACAAGGCCTGCGACCTCATGACCGACTCCCCCACCAAGGTCGACTTCAAACAACTCCGCGAACTCTACATCCAAACCACCGCCAAAGAGAAGAAGGCGGAGGGGCCCGGCAGCGCGCCCGAATCCAAGTAGCTGGCCGCGCGCGAAATCCCGGCTTCCACTCAGCAATCAGCCGTGCCATCCTCCGGCCTGCCATGAGTTACGCCCAAATCGCTCCCGCCGCCCTGCAACTCCCCCCGCATGATCGTGCCGTGCTGGCGGAATCGCTGTGGGCCAGTTTGGAGGATCCCTATTTCATCAGTGAAGGTGAGGACGAATCGCTTCGCCTTGCAGAGCAGCGTGACCAGGAACTGGAGTCGGGAGCAGTAACCCCTCTCAGCCACGAGGAACTCATGCGCCGTCTGCGTGCGTGAGAATCGAATACCACCCGGCCATCGACGGGGAGTTAAGGGAGATTCGTGATTTCTATGAATCGCGGAGCGTCGGGCTGGGCAAGGATTTCGTGGACGCATTTGATGCTCAAATGAGCAAAATCGCCGCCATGCCGGAACGCTGGATGATCGCGCGGGGCGACACCAGGCGCGCGATCATGAACCGGTTTCCCTATGTCATCTGCTTCCGCATTCTGCCCGGCGGAGTTATTCGCGTCACCGTTGTGAAGCATGAGCGGAGGCATCCTTCTTTTCGCAGTGACCGGCTTTAACACGCCGGCCTCTCCAACAACACTCCCGGATTCAGCAGCCAGAGACAGTATTCTCATCGGCACCGCCTTGCCAAAGAACAACAAAACCTGCGGCCTCATCACGTTGCAAAGAGCTCCGTCTCATTCCCAAGCAACACGCCCCTCCAATAGCCCGCTACCCCGACTCCGCCCCCGTCGATATCGACCGGCCATTCCAGCAACGTAGCCGAGAACGGCTACGAACCCCGTACATCAGCCTCCGCGCCAGCGCCACTGTTGTCAGTCACAGGATCTTCCGACTGCATCACCGCCCATACCCCTCCCAAGATCCCCCTTTTCCAATTCTTGCCAAGCACCCATATTCCTGTATTTGTGGGTCCATGAAGACCACCATCGACTTGCCCGACGACGTCTTTCTCAAAGCCAAAATTCTGGCAGCCGAGCGCAGCATGACGTTCAAGGATCTCGTGGTTCAGGGACTGAAGCTCGTCACAGAGGCCTCGGCTGAAGCCGACGAGAAGAAGCGGAAGGCCGAGCTAAAACGCCTCCTCAAAGCCATGCGGGCCAGCAACACAGAACCGATGGTGCCTCTCTCACGGAAGGAAATCTATGACCGCTGAGGTCTTCCTGGATTCCAACGTGCTGCTCTATTCCTGCTCGGCGGCAGCGGATGATGCCGCCAAACGGCAAGTGGCGGAGGATCTCATCCTGAATCGCCCGTTCGCGATTTCGGCCCAAGTGCTCCAGGAGTTCATCGCCAACGCACTTCGCAAGCCTCGTCTCGGCATCACGGAATCCAACATCGAGGCCACCCTCCAAATGGCGGCCCTCGTGCGGGTGCAGCCAATCACCCATGAACTCGTCGTCTCCGCCGTCATGCTCCGCCGTCGTTTCCAACTCTCGCAATGGGACGCCACCATCATCGCCGCCGCCCTGGAACTCGGCTGCCAGACCATTTATTCGGAAGACATGAATGACGGCCAGCTCTACGCCGGCGTCCGAATCATCAATCCCTTCAAATAACCCACCACCCTCCAGCCCATCCATCCAACCAAAGACCGGCGAACATCCCCGCCCGCCCCCCAATCGCCGGCCCGCCACAGGCCGCGTTGTAAAGAGGTCTGTCTCATTGCCGTGCCGTCCAGTCGGTGCCCCCTACAGCCCCCATTCCCACGTAGAGGCCTGTCCAATTACCAAACGAATATCGGCGCCATTCCCCTGCCTCCCATTCCCCTGCCTCCCATTCCCCTGCCAATCCCCTCCCCGTAGAAGCCTGTCTCATTGCCGAACATCCCCCTGATCCGCCCCCGTCAAAGGCGGCATTCCCGCCGTCAGCGTTGTGAAGAGGTCTGTCTAATTGCCGCGCAAGGTCCCAGAGCGCTGCAGAGAGGCCTGTCTCACTGCCTCCCATTCCCATGCCAACACCCGCCCCGTAGAGGTCTGTCTCATTGCCGCGCCCCGTAGAGGTCTGTCTCATTGCCGAACAAAACACCCCTTCAATGTGCCTCATCCCATGATCCGCCCCTCAAAAGACGCCCGGACATTCCAGCGGCGCAGTCAAGATCGCCTGCCGACCCGCTGGCGCCCGGCCGACCAAAGCCGCCCAAATGCTCGCCTGCCCTCTCCCCCCCTCACTCCGCCAGCCGGATACTCGCCTCCACCTTCAACTCCCGCGTCCCCTTCCCGCGGAACGTCCCCGACACCGGCCGGATATCCCCGTAATCCCGACCCGTCGCCAGCTTGATGTACCTCGTGTCCGACTCCCGCCGGTGCGTCGGATCATAACCCTTCCACCCGAATCCAGGCAGAAACACCTCCACCCACGCGTGCGACGCCTCGATCTCACCGGCCTGTCGGCTGTCGTTGAAAAAATACCCGCTCACATACCGCGCCGGTATCCCCTGACTCCGGCACAGCGCAATCATCACATGCGCAAAATCCTGACACACCCCACGCCGCGTCCGCAGCGCCTCCGTCATCCGCGTGCCCGCATTCGTCGACGCCGTCTCGTACACAAACGTGTCGTGCACATGCCGCCCCAGCGACAGCGCATCCCGCCACAGATCAGTCACCCCGCCCGGCAGCACATCCACCGCCTCCCGCCACAACTCCGCATCCAGCGACACAAAATCCGAATCCGTCAGAAAATCGAAGTAATTCTCCGTCACCTCCACCGAATCCAGCATCACCACCGGAAAATCCCCCGACACCGGCCCGCGACCGTCAGGCACCGTCTCCACCAACGACTCCGACCGGATCCGCAGAAAATCATGCGGCTCGTGCAGCTCGAAATGATCCACCCGGTTGAAGTAGAAATCCATGTACGTCTGCACCGCCGTCGCCGGCTCCACCTCCAGCTTGAAATCCACACACCGCTGCAACTGGTCCGTCACCGGACAAAGCCGCAGATCATTGTAGCTGTCCGTCACCGGCCCCTGATACGCATAATGCGTCACATGCTGCACCCGGAGGCGCAGCGGCATCGAACCGGCGGTGTGGAGAAATTCAGTCGGATCTGGCATTATGAAGGCGGGTGACGCCGGGCGGGAGCGTTCAAACCCGTCGGTACTCCTGCTGCTGCTGTTCCTGCTGATGCAAGCGGATCTCCGCAGCCATGTCCACCGGAGGGTGATACATGAAACTCTCATAGACAAGGCTGCCAACCGCTTCCAGCTCGGTCTGCACCCCCGTCAGATACTCGTGCAGCCCCCCGTTCATGATCTCCTCGATCGCCGCAAACCTCAGATTCTGCACAAACCGCCCGAACCGCCGCTCCCCGGCCGTCCGGTAATCTCCAGCCGGGATATCCGCAATCCGGTGCATGAAATGATCGCACCGCTCCACACAGTACCGCACCGATCGAGGAAACGAGTCCGACATCAGCAGAAACTCCGCCACCTTCCACGGCACAATCTCCTGCACATAAAACCGCCGGTAACTCTCCAGCGCACTCGTCGACCGCAGCACCGCCTGCCACTGCAGCGTGTCCACCGCCCCGCCCACATCATTCACGTTCGGCAGCAGAATGTGATATTTGATGTCCAGCAGTCGCGACGTCTTGTCCGCCCGCTCCAGAAACTTCCCGAACTGAATGAACTCATACCCTTCATTCCGCGAAAAAGTCGAATCCGTCAGGCCCTGGAACAAATGCGAGAACCGCTTGATCTGCTCATAGAACCCAGGCGCATTCGCACCCCGGATGCTCTCCGGCGCAGCATCCTTCAGAAACAGCCACGCGTCGTTCAGCACCTCCCACATCTCGAACGAAATCTGATCCCTCACCTGCCGCGCATTCTCCCGCGCCGCCGCCACACACGCCCGGATCGAACACCCGTCCCCCGCCGTAAATGTCAGGAACTCCGGCACCGTCGTGCTGTCCGCAGTCTTGTACGCCTCGAAAAACTGCGCCTCGTTCCCCGATGACCGCAGCACCGGCAGCCAGTGCTCCTCCAGAAACTGCTCGTCACTCCGGTCAAAATCCACGCTGATCTGCAGATTCACATCCAGCAGCCTCGCAATGTTTTCAGCCCGCTCCAGATATCGGCTCATCCAGTAAAGCGACGCCGCCACCCGCGACAGCATCACATTCGCCTGACGGTGCGCGGCCAGTTGCTCGCGCGGATCATTTGCACTCATGGTCTCAGTCTCCACTTTGGTTCAGGCTGCCTTGTCGCTCAATACCCACGTGTCCTTCGACCCGCCACCCTGCGAACTGTTCACCACCAGCGAACCCCGCCGCAACGCCACCCGCGTCAACCCCCCAGGCGTCACCGTCACCTTGTCCCCATACAGAATATAAGGCCGCAGATCAATGTGCCGTCCCTCGAAGTCAGACACATCCTGCGCCCACGTCGGATGCCGGCTCAGCGAAATCGGCGGCTGCCCGATGAAATTCCGCGGATTCGCCAGAATCTGCTCCCGGAACTCCGCAATCTCCGCCTTCGTCGCCCACGGCCCCATCAGCATCCCATAACCACCCGCCTCATTCGCCGACTTCACCACCAGCTTGTCCAAGTTCTCCAGAATGTAATTCCTATCCGATGCCTCGCTCGCCAGATACGTGTCCACATTCGGCAATATCGGCTCCTCACCAAGATAATACCGGATGATCTTCGGCACCCACGCATAAATCACCTTGTCGTCCGCCACACCGGTCCCAATGCTGTTCGCCAGCGTCACATTCCCCGCACGGCACGCATTCACCAGCCCAGGCACCCCCAGCAGCGAATCCGACCGGAACACCGATGGATCAAGGAAATCATCGTCAATCCGGCGGTAAATCACGTCCACCGGCACCAACCCAGCCGTCGTCCGCATGTAAACCTTGAAATCCCTGACAACCAGATCCCGTCCCTCCACAATCGGAATCCCCATCTGCCGCGCCAGAAACGCATGCTCGAAATACGCACTGTTGTACACCCCGGGCGTCAGCAGCACCACGTTCGGCTGGTTCCCCCCGAACTTGTCAGGCGACACAAACTGTAGGTTCTTCAGCAACTGCGCCCCGTAACCCTCCACCGGTCTCACCCCAGCCGCACGGAACAAATCCGGAAACGCCCGCCGCAGCGCCGCACGGTTCTCCAGCATGTAACTCGCCCCCGACGGACACCTCAGGTTGTCCTCCAGCACCAGATACCTCCCATCCTTGTCCCGGATCAGATCCGACCCGCAGATGTGCACATATATGTTCTTCGGCACCTCGAAATGCATGAACTCCCGCCGGAAATGCCGCGCACTCATCACATACTGCGGCGGAATGATCCGCTCCCTCAGAATCTTCTGCTCGTGATAAATGTCATGCAGAAACAGATTCAGCGCCGTCAGCCGCTGAATCAATCCCTTCTCAATATGCGCCCACTCATCCGCAGGGATGATCCGGGGCACACAATCAAATGGAAAAATCCGCTCCGTCCCCTGGTCGTCACTGTACACCGTGAACGTCACCCCGCGACGCATGAACGCCAGCTCCACCGCCGCCTGCTTCTTCTCGAAGTCATCATGCGATACAGACGCCAGCCGCTCCGCAATACTCTGATAGTGCGTCCGGACTCCCCCGGGCGATGTAAACATCTCATCGTAGAATTCTCCGGGATCGTAGTGCTCAAGCATGGTCGGGGGGGTGGTTGATCTGACATCATCCAGTTCCGCAGGAAGCGTGCCACCAGTCATGTCATCTGGTAAATGGCGCAGTCTCCTCGTTCCGTCGATCCGTAGTTCTCCGGATTTCGCGTAGGCGGTACGCTTTGTGCTCCCCTGAAACGGAATCGTCACCCTTTTTGCCGCCATGAAGCTCCCAGCCCTCGCCCTTTTCTCCATTCCCCTCGCCTCCGCCCTCGCCGCCCCCATCCCCATCACCGGCTCCACCCACTACCTCCAGGACTTCAATAACCTCGTCTCCACCGGAGCCAATAACTCCGCCACCAGCTCCGCGTGGGCCGACGATTCCACCATCCCCGGCTGGTGGCTCTTCCGCGCAGGCAATGGCACCCCCACAGGCTTCGCCGGTGCCACCTACCTCTACCGCATCAGCGACGGCGCCATCAGCCCCTCCACCGGCTGGTTCTACTCCTCCGGCATCAATGGCGACCCGGACCGCACCCTCGCCGCCGTCCCTATCACCGGCCAGGGCGAACACTCCGCCATCATCGTCTTCCGCAATACCGCCGCCATCCCAGTCCGCCTCACCAACATCGCCTACGCCGCAGAAATCCGCCACACCAACCAGACCGCAGGCAACGTCGAAACCCTCGCCTTCTGGTGGCGTAAAGGCCCCACCCAGGCCGCCGTCCTCACCATGACGACCGCCCCGGCCACCGTCCTGGTCTTCCCTCCCGAAGTCTCCACCTCCCCCAGCGCTCACTACATCTCCGGCTGGAACCGCGCCAGCGAAGCCGACTTCACCTACACCAGCCCCTCAGGCTACACTCAAGTCGACGAACGCACCCCCGTCAGCGCCGCCACCGCCACCGAAATCAGACTCGACCCAGGCGAATTCCTAGCCGTCCGCTGGGGCAACATCAACGACGGCGGAGCCGACGCCCTCATGGGCATCGACGACGTCGATCTCACCTTCACCGCCGCAGACATCGCCGTCTCCGGCGCCCTCTCCAATATCGCCCGCTCCACCTCCGGCTCTCCCCGCGACCCGCTCGACGACTCCGTCTCCGCCAGCATCAACGTCACAGGCACAGGTGCCGTCAGCCCCTCCGGTTGGCGCATCACCGCACCCCCGGAACTCGCCGGCCGCACCGGTGCCTACGGAGCCACCGTCAACCTCGGCCCCATCCCCATCGCCGCCTTCTCCGGCCCCACCCACGTCTCTAACATCATTATCGAAGACCGCGGCAGCCCCACCGTCACCACCACCGTTCCCCTCTTCGCCCCATGGTGCTCCCTGACTCCTTCGATCACCGGATTCTCCTACCTCGATAACGCCACCCCGGACGACACCACCGACGACCTCGTCGACTACATCGTCTCCATCGACGGCACCTTCACCGGCACCGACTTCATCCTCGCCGACCCAGCCGTCGTCCAACCCTACGGCTCCCCAGTCCCCATCACCGGCGTCCTCCCCGGCGCTTCCGCCACCTACGACTTCACCGACAGCGCCGACCCGGACTGCCGCGCCACCATCTCCGTCCTCGCACCAGCCGTCATGGGCACCATCGCCTTCCCTCCCTCTCCGCCAAAGCCTCTCTTCTCCGCTCCAGCCTTCGCCCAGACACCCGTCCGCTGGTCCATCAACAGCACCGCACGCACCACCACCCAGAACGGCAACCCCCAGCAGGGCGACCACATCCTCGACTCGGAACTCATCGACCTAACTGGTAAACCCGACGTCCGCCTCAAAGCCACACTCCAGGCCATCGCCGGCACTTCCTCCGGCTTCGAAACCTTCGACTCCTGCACGCTCCAACTCAGCCTCAACGGCGCTCCCTTCACCAGCATCCTCGGTGCCGCCGACACCGACAACGACGGCCGTCTCACCGGCGGCGTCGAACTCCCCGCCGCCGCCCTCATCACCCGCACTTTCAACCTCTCGCAGATGATCCCCGCAGGCACGTCCTCCGCCCGCGTCCGCCTCATCGGCAATAGCAACTCCGGCTCCGAAACCTTCGTCCTCAGCAATCTCGTCATCGAGGTCCCACAACCAGCCGTCTTCGTCACCGCCCCCTCTAACATCACCCGCGTCGAAAACGGCCCCGGCCCCGCCGACGACACCGTCACCTTCGATGTCACCGTCACCGGCGAATTCGGCGGCGCTGGCTGGACCGTCGACGGCAGCACCACCCCCGCCGCCGGCGCCTTCGGCCCAGTCACCCTCTCCGCCCCCGCAGGCCTCGCCATCCTCCCTCTCACCTTCCGCGACGCCACCTTCCCCTCCGCCACCGCCACCCTCAACGTCCCCCTCCCCGGGCCATGGCGCATCGCCACCATCGACAAGGGCACCGGCCCGCAACCAGTCTACAACGAAGCTCTCCCCGCCCCAGACGCCGCATGGGTCGTCCAACAGGACCCTCCCATCATCCGCATGAACGACGGCGACCTCCTCGGCATCGGCGACAAATCCATCGCCACAGAGGTCCTCTCCCTGACAGGCACCACCTCCGCCCTCCGCGTCTCCGCCACGCTCAGCATCCGCGACACCTCCGCAGGCTTCGAACCCGCCGACAGCTTCCTCGCCTACCTCATCCTCAATGGCGATACCGCCAACCCGGTCTCCCTCGTCACCCCCTACGACGTCGACTTCTCCGGCCGCATGGACGGCGCCGAACTCTGCCCCGCCCCACCCGTCAATCCCACCATCCAGGAATTCTCCTACCCGCTCACCGGCTTCATCCCCGCAGGCACCACCTCCGTCCAACTCGTCATCACCGGTCTCTGCGACTCCACTAACGAAACCATGACCGTCAGCAGCATCCGCTTCAACCCGGACTCCGGCATCGCCGACTCCGACGGCGACGGCATCAGCGACGCCGACGAGACCCTCATGGGCACAGACCCCGCCAACCCAGCCGACGCGCTCCGCATCCTCCAGGACCCCGCCAACCCCGCCACCATGGCCTTCGCCACAAAACCCGGCCGCTTCTACCGTCTCTACAGCTCCTCCCTGCTCCCCGCAGACGACGCCACGCACCTCCTCCGCTGGTCAGACACCGGCGTCTCCTTCTTCGGCTCCGGCCA
>CANHUG010000100.1 GCA_947462995.1 Verrucomicrobiales bacterium
AAGTGGCTGGTGAGCGAGGCGAATCCACTGACGGCTAGGGTGATGGCGAACCGGTTGTGGGCGGCGTTGTTCGGTCGGGGGATTGTAGAGACCGAGGAGGATTTCGGGTCGAGCGGGTCGCTGCCGTCGCATCAGGCCTTGCTGGACCACTTGGCGGTGAGACTGGTGAAGGTGCATGGGTGGTCGCTGAAGCGGATGCTGCGGGAAATGGTGTTGAGCGGGACGTACGGGCAGACGTCGCGGGTGAAGGCGGAGGTGGTGGCGCGGGATCCGCGGAATGTGTTATGGTCGCGCGGGCCGCGGGTGCGCCTGACGGCGGAGATGGTGAGGGATCAGGCGCTGGAGTTGTCGGGGTTGCTGTCGGCGAAGCAGTTCGGGCCGCCGGTTTATCCGCCGCAGCCGGACGGCGTGTGGAGTACGGTGTACAGCGGGGATGCGTGGCGGACGTCGCAGGGAGAGGATCGGTACAGGCGGGCGGTGTACACGTATGTGAAGCGGACGAGTGGTTATCCTGGGTTTCTGAGTTTTGATGCGCCGTCGCGGGATTTGTGCACGGCGCGGCGGATGCCGACGAACACGCCGCTGCAGGCATTGGTGACGTTGAATGATCCGGCGTATGTGGAGATGGCGGTGGCGCTGGCGAAGCGTGCGGGGAAGGACGGCGGGGCCGTGCGGGAGCGGGTGGCGCGGGCGGTGCGATTGATCACGCTGGAGGAGCCTGCGGGTGAGACGGTGGAGACCCTGGTGAAGCTTTTTGATGGGGCGGTGAAGGAATACGGAATGGAACCGGAGCTGGCGAAATTGCTGGGTGGAGATGCGGAAGCGGCGGCGCTGACGCTGGTGATGAACACGCTGCTGAACACTGACTTTGCGCTGAACCGATGAACACACGAGATTTGCTATTCACACCGACCCGGCGGCATTTTCTGCGCGGGTGTTCTGTCGGGCTGGCGGGGATGTGGCTAGGTGGGCGGGCGGGAGCGTCGGTGTCGGCGAAGGATCCGGCGCGGCCATTGCGGTCGGTGCCTCCGCATTTTCCGGCGCGGGCGAAGCGGGTGATTTATCTGCACATGGCGGGGAGTCCGAGCCAGCTGGAGCTCTTTGATTACAAGCCCGAGCTGAGCCGGTTGGACGGGCGGGATTGTCCGGCGTCGTTTCTGGCGGGCAAGCAGTTTGCGTTCATTCAGGGTGTTCCGAAGATGCTAGGCGGGCAGTATCCGTTCCGGCAGTACGGGCAGAGCGGGCAGTGGATCAGTGATCGGCTGCCGCATCTGGCGACGGTGGCGGACGAGTTGTGCATTGTGAAGTCGATGTACACGGATCAGTTCAATCACGGGCCGGCGCAGTTGGTGATGCATACGGGGACGGCGACGCCGGGGGCGGCGAGTTTCGGGGCGTGGTCGACGTACGGGTTGGGATCGGAGAACGACAATCTGCCGGGGTTCATTGTGCTGACGAGCGGGGGCAAGAATCCGGATGCGGGGAAGAGCGTGTGGGGATCGGGGTATCTGCCGGGCGTTTATCAGGGCGTGCAGTGCCGGTCGTCGGGCGAGCCGGTGTTGTTTCTGAAGGACCCGCCGGGGATTGACCGCGGGTTGCGGCGGCGGAGTCTGGATGCGCTAGCGGAGATCAATGCGCGGACGGCGGAGGAGACGGGGGATCCAGAGACCCTGACACGGATGGCGCAGTATGAGATGGCGTTCCGGATGCAGGTGGCGGCGACGGATGCGTTTGATCTGGGCAAGGAACCGCCGGAGGTGCATGAGTTGTACGGGACGCAGCCAGGGCGGGAGTCGTTTGCGAACAACTGCCTGCTAGCGCGGCGGCTGGCGGAGCGCGGCGTGCGGTTTATTCAGTTATTCGACTGGGGCTGGGACAGTCACGGGGCCGGGCAGGAGGAAGCGCTGAACCATGGATTCAAGAACAAGTGTCAGAGTGTGGACAAGGCGTGTGCGGCATTGCTGACGGATCTGCGGCGGCTGGGGCTGCTGGAGGACACGCTGGTGATCTGGGGTGGGGAGTTCGGGCGGACCCCGATGCGCGAGAACCGGAACGGGCAGGAGATGGCGTTCATCGGGCGGGACCACAACCCGAGTGCCTTCACGATCTGGATGGCGGGTGGAGGCGTCCGGGCGGGGACGTCGTACGGGGCGACGGATGAGCTAGGATATGAAGCGCTGGTGGACAAAGTGAGCCCGCATGATTTTCATGCGACGGTGTTGGCGCTGATGGGTTTCGACCATCTGCGACTGACTTATCCGCTAGCAGGGGTGCCGCTGCGATTGAGCAATGTGACGAAGCCCGGCAGCAAGGTGGTGCGGGGCCTGATGGCGTGAGGAGGCGGAGGGGCGGCGGGAGACGGCCGTGAGATTAGGGTTTGAGGGCGGCGGGAGCGGGGAGCGCGGCGATGGCTTTGAGGACCTCGTCGAGGTGGGTGGCGGCGTCGACTTTGGGTTGGTGCCAGACGATTTTACCGTCTTTGACGAGGAAGGACTGACGGGAGGGGAAGCCGATGCGCATGGTGGGGACGCCGAAGGCTTTGACGATCTTGCCTTCTGAGTCGGCGAGGAGCGTGAAGGGGAGTTTGTATTTGTCTTTGAAGGCCTTCTGGGAGGCGGGCTTGTCCATGCTGACGCCGAGGACGGTGACGCCCTTGGCCTGAACGTCGGCCCATTGGTCGCGAAGCGAGCAGGCTTGTTTGGTGCAGCCGGGGGTGTCGGCTTTCGGGTAGAAGTAGACGAGGACGAGGCCTTTTTTCCAGACGTCGGCGAGGTTGATTTCGGTGCCGTCCTGGTCCGGGCAGGAAAGGTTGGGGGCGTCGGTGCCGGGCTGGAGGGGATCGGCGTGGGTGGTGGTGAGGAGGAAGGCGGCGGCGATACCGACGAGGACGAGGGCGGCGATGAGTGGCTTGTTCATGGGAGATTTTTGAGGGAATGGATGGATGAGGATGTGGGGAGGGGCAAGCTGAGAGCGGCTGCGGGTTGGCGGTGGAGGTACGCGTGGCGGGGCGATGGTGGCGGGGCAATGTCGGCGGGGATCGGGGTTGCGGGGCGGGTGAAAACGCGCACGCTCGGCGGGATGAAGAGACTGTCGATGTTCCTTGCGAGTGTGATGGTGGTGGCTGCTGCGGAGCCTGATGCGGCGGACAAGCGGGTGGTGCAGACGGTGCAGCGGTTGGCGTCGTTTGATTATGCGAAGGCGAATGTGAAGACGAAGGAAGCGATCGGGCGTTACCTGACGGCGACGGCGGGGAGCGAGGAGTATTTCCGGCTGGTGGAGAAGTTCCGGGTGAGTGAGCAGCGGGAGACGTTGCTAGGGTTGGCGGGTGGCGGTTCGGGCGCGGCTGCGGCTGGGCAGGCGGTGAAGTTGCTGTATCAGCTGGGTGAAGGTGCGGCAGTGACGGCGGCGGTGGCCGGGTTGTCGGGGGAGAAGGCGGCGGGGCTTTTGGAGGTGCTGGCGGGAGTGGGGAGTCGTGAGACGGCGGAGGCGGCGTATGGATTTCTAGCGAAGCCGGAGGCGTCGATGGAGGTGCGGGATGCGGTGGTGAAGGGATTGGGGCGGCACGGGGAAGGGCAGCGGTTGCTGCTGGAGGCGGCGAAGGGTGGGAAGTTGCCGGCGGAGGTGCGGGACGCGGTGGCTGCGGTGCTTGCGACGGCGACGGACGAGGCGATCCGGACGGAGGCGGCGACGGTGATTCCGATGACTGCGGCGGTGAAGTTGGCGCCGGTTAGTGAACTGGCGAAGCGGACGGGTGATGTGACGAAGGGTCAGGTGGTTTACATGACGTATTGTTTCACGTGTCACCAGGTGAATGGCGTGGGCGTGGATTTCGGGCCGGCGCTGAGCGAGATCGGGAGCAAGCTGGCGAAGGAGGCGATGTACGATGCGGTGTTGAATCCGAGTGCGGGGATCAGTTTTGGATTTGAGGGTTGGGAAGTGACTATGAAGGACGGGACGGTCTGGACGGGAATGATTGCTAGTGAGACGGATGCGGAGTTGTCGTTGAAGGTGCCCGGGGGGATTCTGCAGAAGTGTGCGAAGGGGGATGTGACAGGGCGCAAGAAGCTGGCGGTGTCGCTGATGACGCCGAATCTGGGCACGGTGATTCCGGAGGGGGATCTGGTGGATCTGGTGGAGTATCTGGGGTCATTGAAGAAGAAGCCATGAGTGCGGTGAATGGTGAGCGGGTGCCGACGGTGTTTGAGGCGAGGGTTTATGAGGCGCTGCGGCGGATTCCGCGCGGGCAAGTGACGACGTACGGGCGGTTGGCGGCGGCGTTGGGTTGCGGGTCGGCGCGGGCGGTGGGGCAGGCGTTGAGGCGGAATCCGTTTGCACCGGAGGTTCCGTGTCACCGGGTGGTGGGGAGTGATGGCCGGGTGGGCGGGTACTTCGGTGAAGTGGCTGGTGCGCGGGTGACGGAGAAGATGGAGAGGTTAGAGTCGGAGGGGATCAGGCTGGCGGGCGGGAGACTGGCGGAGGATCAACCGATCTGGGAATTTCATGAAGACTGAACGAGTGGAGCCATTGCTGTTTGTGACGTGCGGCGGCACGATTGATAAGGTGTATTTTGATGCGAAGAGTGAATTCGAGGTGGGTTCGCCGCAGGTGGCGGGATTGCTGGAGGAGGCGAATGTGGGTGTGCCTTGCCGGATTCTGCCGGTGTTGAGGAAGGACAGTCTTGAGATGACGGAGGCGGACCGTGAGGCGATTCGTGATGCGATTGCGGCGCAGCCTGAGCGGCTGGTGGTGGTGACGCACGGGACGGATACGATGATTCAGACGGCGCGGGCGTTGAGCGGGCTTGAGGGGAGGACGATTGTGCTGACGGGATCGATGCAGCCGGCGCGGTTCCGGGTGAGCGATGCGGAGTTCAATCTGGGGACGGCGGTGGCGGCGGTGCAATTGCTGCCAAGTGGAGTGTATGTGGCGATGAACGGCCGGGTGTTTGATCCGATGCGGGCGCGGAAGAATGTGGAGGCGAACCGGTTTGAGGAGGCGTGAGGGAGGGCTGGTTTTGTGGGGATTTGTGAGGGATGGTGGATGTTGGGATGTCAGGGGATTTCGCGGATATGATGCAGGGTGAAGGCTGCGTGAAACCGCACTCGCGGATGGGTGGCATGCAAGCTGCTTAGGAGGAGGGTACTATGGAATTTGGATTTCTACTCGACATGGACGGTGTGATTTACCGGGGGAACCAGCTGATTCCCGGTGCGGATGAGTTTGTGGCGCGGCTGCGGCGGGAGGAGATACCGTTCCGTTTCCTGACGAATAATTCGCAGCGGACGCGGCGTGACGTGGCATTGAAGCTTTGCCGACTGGGGCTGGAAGCGACGGCGGACGATGTGTTCACATGCGCGATGGCGACGGCGAGGTTCATTGCGGCGCAGAAGCCCGGGGCGACGGCGTTTGTGATCGGGGAGAACGGGTTAGCGGCGGCGCTGCACCAGAACGGCATCACGGTGGTGGATGATGATGCCGATTATGTGGTGGTTGGTGAGGGGCGGTCGTTCAATTTCGAGATGATCGAGCGGGCGCTGCGGCTGGTAGAGAAGGGGGCGCGGCTGGTCGCGACGAATCTGGATGCGACGTGTCCGACGGATGCGGGGACGCGGCCGGGTTGCGGGGCGATTGTGGCGATGCTGGAGAAGGCGACTGGTTATGCGGCGTTTTCGGTGGGCAAGCCGAGCGGGGTGATGATGCGGATGGCACAGAACGAACTGGGGCTGCGGTCGAGCCAGACGATCATGGTAGGGGACACGATGGATACGGATATTCTAGGCGGCGTGGGGATGGGGTATCGGACGGTGCTGGTGCTGAGCGGGCACACGACGGTCGAGCAGTTGCGGCGGTATGCGTACCGTCCGGATTATGTGATAGAGTCGGTGCGTCACATGCCCGAGGAACTGATGGGGCGGGCGGCGGCGCTGGCGGGAGTCAGCTGAGGAGACCGGGGCGGCGGCCCCAGAATCCGGCGACATGGTGGGCGAGCCGGAGTTTCTGTGCGACGGTGGTGGAGATGACGAATGGATAGAGGCGCGGTTCGCCGAGGCTGAGGGAGACCTCGTTGAGGACGGTGGTCAGGCAGGCCCATCGCTGTAGTGCTGCGAGGAATGACTGGTCGTCGGCGGTACCGGCGTTGATGAGCGGTGGAGGAAGGGAGGCGGCGTTTGAGGCGATTGGAACTAGCGGAAGAGAGAGGTTGTGCGCGTGGATGCCGGCGTGGCTGCAGGTTTCCATGGCTTCGGTGAGGTGCAGGTAGTGTGCCCATGTTTCGGCCCAGTCTTCGGATGGGTGGGACGAGGCGTAGGCGCTGATGAAGGAGGATTCCCAGTCGGGGAGTGGGCCGCTAGAGTAGTGACGTGCGAGGGCTGCGGGGTAGTTTGAGGATTCATCACCGAAGCAGGAGCGGAAGGCCGCGCGCATCGGGTGATCGAGTGGCCACGGGGCGAAGGCGAGTTCCCAGACGTAGTGGCCGCATTCGTGATGGAAATGGCCTAGCAGAGTGCGGCTGCTTTCGCCGAGTTGCTGCTGGCTGATGCGGCGGTGAACGTCGTCGGCTTCTTCGAGATTGATGGTGATGACGCCCGCGAGGTATCCGGTGGAGATGGCGGGGTCGGCGATGTGGCTGACTATGTCGAAGGCGAGACCGGCGTCGGGGTCTTCGGCGAGCGTGCGCAGGGGGAGGCCCATGTTGACGAGAGAGCGGAGGGCGCGGCGCTTGGCGGCTTCGATGCGGCTCCAAAGGGGGAGATTGCCTGGGCGGGTGAGGTCGGGGATGGTGCGGTTGAGGCGGCAGGCGAGGCAGAGGTCGTCAGGGGAGTCAGGGGGGATGAGCCAATTGCAGACATTGTAGCGTATGCCGTTCGAGCAGAGGCGGGAGTTGGCAGCAGGGAGGATGCGGTCGGCGAGAGGATCGAACCCGAGGGCTGAACCGCAGGCGAGGCAGAGTGAACTGTCGAAGTAGACGGGATTGCCGCAGGCGCATTGGTAGGAGAGCACAGGGATGGTATCGGGCCGGTGAGGTGAGGCGGCAAGGGCGGCGTGAATTGGGTAAGGAAGGGAAGAGTTTGTTGACATGGGAAATGCCGCATGTACAGTGATGCCGGAATTAATATGGCTAAGCCACGCGTTTATACTGAGCCGGAGACTGAAGCTGGGATTTACCACGTCTGCTCGCGCGTGGTCGACCAGCGGTACATCTTCGGGGAGCCCGAAAAGGAAGAGTTTGTCAGGATGATGCGGTCGTTGGCCGCGTTTCACGGCGTCGAGATCCTGACGTTTTGTGTGATGTGCAATCATTTCCACATCCTGCTGCGGGTGCCGCGGCGGCCGGCGGGATATGATCTGCCGCTGGAAACGGTGCTGGAGCGCTGGAAGGCGTCGGTGGGGGATGCGTGGCGGAAGGGAATGACGCGGCAGTTTGCGCTTTATGAGGAGAGCGGCAACGGGGCGGTCATCGAGGAATGGAGGCAGCGGATGATGGCTCGGATGTTCCGGCTCACGGAATTCGCGAAGTCGCTGAAGCAGAGGTTCTCGCAGTGGTACAACCGTCGGGTGGGCCGGAAGGGCACGCTGTGGGAGGGGCGTTACAAGAGCGTCATAGTGGAGGATGACCACACGGCGCTCCGCACGATGAGTGCATACATTGATTTGAATCCTGTCAGGGCCGGAATGGTGAGTGATCCGGGTGATTACCGGTGGTGCGGGTACACTGAGGCGATGGCTGGGGATTTGCTAGCGATCGAGGGATTGGTGACGGTGACCGGATGGACTGCTGAGCGGGTACACGGCCGGGCGTTGGGTGCGCCGGAACCGGTGGAAACGGAGCGGCAGCGGCGGCGGAGGCAACTGGAGGCATTGGTGAGGTACCGGCGGTTACTGGGGATTGCGGGCAGACCGCGAATTGATGAGGACGGACGGGTGGTACGGAAGGGACTGAGTGAAAAGACCCAGGCGCGTCTGGAGGGAGAAGGTGGGATCCGGACGGAACTGCTGCTGCGGCGTGTGCGTCACCTGACCGACGGGGTGATCCTCGGGAGCCGCGGATTCATTGACGGGTGGTTTGAACGGAACCGGAACTGGTTTGGCGGAAGGAGTCGGGAAGAGCGGAAGACTGGGGCGAGGCGGATCGGGAAGGAATGGCGGGAACTTTACAATCTGCGGCAGTTGAGGGGGTGAGGGGCATGGACGGAGGGGAGCGTCATTGAGATGCCGATGAGGGATTTGGCTGGCAGACTCCTGCGAGCGGGGTTTGTTTGGCGTGCGTGAGGTTGATGTCGCACCGGGTGCAATGACGCCGGTAGGTTGGCTTTAGTGCGAAACATCGTTCAGGCCGCTTTACGCGACACCAGTGATGCGGGTGCGCTACGCGGAGCGGGAGTGCCAGACAATCGGCCGTGGGCCCTTAGTTGGGGGGGGCGATGCCGAGTGGCGGGTGGGCGGCATCCAATCGCGCCGCATTGCGAAGTAGTGCGTGCAAGTAGACAGGCCCCTTGAGCACTGCAATTGGACAGACCTCTTCGTAGTGCGCTGCGTGGTCTTGAGTGGTCTGGGCAATTGGACAGGGCTCTTGGAGGGTGGGCTTTCCGCGGATGGGGTCACTGCGAGCAGGGATCAGCGAGTGAGTGCGGGCATGTAGACAGGCCTCTTGGGAGTGAGCCTCTTGGGAGTGGGGGAGTGCCTCTGGGTGGTGCGGGTGGGAACCGCAATTGATCGCTGCAAGTAGACAGACCTCTTCGTGGAGTGCGTGGAGTGCATGGGAAGTGCCGCAAATAGACAGACCTCTTCATGGAGTGAGCAGACCCTTTTGCCGTGCTGAGTACTGGACTGGGTTCTAAGTGGGGGATGGTGGTGGGAGCAAATGGACAGGGCTCTTGGGGGGAGGGTTACAAGTAGACAGGCCTCTTGGGGGGAGGGTTAGCGGGTGAGGAGCCAGGTGGCCATGGTGCGTGGGGGGAGGGTGGTGGTGAGGGAGCCGTTGGTGGGTTTGGAGTCTGGGTAGGGTTGCATGGATTCGGAGGGGCTGGTGCGCCAGTGGCGGGTGGTGGCGGAGTTGAAGGGGGTGCCTGGGATGAGGCGGAGGTTGACTGGTTGGTCGCTGACGACGGCGGCGTGGATGACGAGGGTGCGGTTGTCTGGGGAGATGAAGGCTGAGGCTTTGAGGCCTGGTTGGCTGATGGCGCTGGCGGCTGGGCCGGTGATTTTGGAGGGGACGCAGCGCATGCCGGGCTGGAGGGGTTGGCACCATTGGCGGAAGCCGTGGTAGATGCGGGTGGGTTTCCAGCGTTCGCCCCAGTCGAGGTGGATGAGGGCTTCGCCACCTTTGCGGGGAGGGTAGACCCAGTCGTAGGCCATCCATGCGTGAGCGCCGTCGTTGAAGGCTTCGGTCATGGCGAGCCAGAATTCGGTGGCTGAGTTGATGAGGTCCGGGGAGTTGTCGGGGCCGTTGACGCACCATTCGGTGCACCAGACGGGTCGGCCGCGGGCGGCGTCGACGAGGGATTTCCAGCGGTGGCCGCGGCGGTCGTAGTCGTGGGAGCCGACGGCTGCGGTGAGGGGGCCTGCGGCTTTGAGGAGGGGTGGGAGGTAGCGGGCGGCGGCGTCGGGGGCGCTGAGGCAGTTGGGGGCGACGAGTTTGACTGAGGGGAGGGCTGGATTCTTTTTCCGCATGGCGGCGAGGTGATTACCGACGGTGGCGACGAGCCGGGCATGGTCATCGGGGGAGAAGAAGCAGCCGGGCTGGGTGTGGGGCCAGTCGGGTTCGTTGGTTAGGCTGAGCCATGCGACGGTTTGGCCGTTGCGGTGCATCCGGTCGAGGAAGGCCATGCAGAATTCTGCGAATTCGAGTTCCATGCCTTTTTTGAGGGTGGCGCGGGATTCGCCGCCGCCGCTGGGGTCGTTGTTGGTTTTCATCCATGCTGGCGGCGTGTAGAGGGTGGCGTAGAGCTGGATGTCCGGCTGGCGCTGGCGGGCGGCTTTGCAGATGGCTAGGGTGTGGCGGGTGTAGTCGAACCATTCGTCTTTGAAGGCCATGGTGAACGGGTCGGCGTTGTCGTTTTCCGGTTCGTGGTCGTGGCGGACCATGAGGTGGAGGAAGTCGGTGCGGACGTCCTTGAACATGGCGTCGTAGAGGGCTTCCTGGTCGGCGTGACGGCCGCGTTCTGCGAGGCTGGTGATATGGGCTTCGTAGAAGATGGCACCGCAGCCCATGCCCTGGATGGCCTGGGCGGGTCTGTCGGGTTGGATGGTTAGGGTGGTGGGTGGGGGGTCGGCGGCTGGTGAGGCGTGCGTAAGGAGGAGGCTGAGTAGGGCCTGGGTGAGGGCACGGAGGGACGCGGGCATGGTGGGGCGACCATGGGCGTGGAGGCGGGAGGAATCCAGGGCGGTGTGAGCGCCCCGGGGGCGGTCAGGTGGCTGGAGATTCTTTGATCCAGCGACGGGCTTTGAATTCGAAGCGCGGGAGCGTTCCTGGGGCGACGCATTGGACGGGCATGCGGATCTGGAGTGCGTCGCGGAGGGCGGTGCCGATGCGGTCGGGGAGGTCGGGGACGCGGAGGCCGGGTTTGATTTCGACGATGAGGTGGAGGTCAAGGAGAGCGCCGTTGCGGACCTCGCGGACTTGGTATTCGCCGATTTCGGGGAACTGGCGGAGGAGCGCGTCGACGGCGGAGGGGTAGACATTGACGCCGCGGACGCAGACCATGTCGTCGTAGCGGCCGATGATGCCGCCGTCGAGGCAGAGGGCGCCCGAGTCGTCGGCGTAGGCTTTGCGGACGAGGTCGCCGGTGCGGTAGCGGAGCATGGGGCAGCCGAGACGCTGGAGGGTGGTGACGACGAGTTCGCCTTCACCGCCTTCGAGGACCTCCTGGCCGGTGGCGGGGTCGAGGATTTCAGCGAAGTGGATGTCTTCGAGGACCTGGAGACGGGGTGAGGGGCCGGGGGCCTGGAAGCTGAGCGGGCCGGTTTCGGTGAGGCCGTGGTGGTCGAAGATGCGAGCGCCGGGCCATGCGTGTTCGAGACGGCGGCGGAGGTCTGGCTGGGAGCCGCCGGGTTCGCCGGCGACGA
>CANHUG010000101.1 GCA_947462995.1 Verrucomicrobiales bacterium
ATTGGGGGACAGGGATTTGAGATTTGAGATCTGAGATTGGCGGGGAGGGATGCGGGAGGGCGTATGGGTGGGGGGATTGACCGGGAGAGGGAAGGGATCTTAGGGTGGGTGATGATTCGGAATATTCTTGCTGTTTCGCTGGGCCTTGTGGCGTTGGTTGCTGGTGCCGAGCCTGAGCCCTTGTGGCCTGGGAAGGTGCCGGGAGCGCTGGGGGAGGGTGGGGCGCATGTGCCGACCCTGACATATTATCCTGCGGTGGCGGAGAAGGCGACGGGGACGGTGATTGTGGTGTGTCCGGGGGGCGGGTATGGCGGGTTGGCGGGGCATGAGGGTGCGGGGTATGCGGAGTGGCTGGCGGGTGAGGGGGTTGCGGCGGTGGTGTTGAATTATCGGCTGGGGAGTGCGGGTTACCGGCATCCGGTGATGCTGAATGATGCGACGCGGGCGGTGCGGACGGTGCGGGCGAAGGCTGCGGAGTTGAAGATTGATCCGAAGAAGATCGGGATCATGGGGTCGAGTGCGGGTGGGCATCTGGCGTCGACTTTGCTGACGCACTTTGATGCGGGGAAGGCGGATGCGGAGGATCCGGTGGAGCGGGTGAGTTCGCGGCCTGATTTCGGGGTGTTGTGTTATGCGGTGATTACGATGGGTGAGCACACGCATGGGGGATCGAAGCGAAACCTGCTAGGGGACAATCCTGCGGCGGAGCTGGTGGAGTTGTTGTCGAACGAGAAGCAGGTGACGAAGGATACGCCGCCGTGTTTTCTGTGGCATACGTGGGATGACAGTGCGGTGAAGGTGGAGAACACCCTGGATTTTGCGTCGGCGTTGCGTCGGAATGGCGTGGCGTTTGATCTGCATGTGTATCAGAAGGGTCCGCACGGGATCGGGTTGAGTGTCGGGAAGAACGGGGCGGCGGATGGGCAGGTGCATCCGTGGGCGCTGGATCTGATGGTTTGGTTGCGGCAGAACGGGTGGGCGAAATGAGCGTGCGGGGGATGACGCGGATGGTGCGGATGGTGGCTGGCGTGCTGGCGGGAGCCCTGTGCGGTGATGCTGCGGGTGTGGAGCGGCCGAACGTGGTGATCATTTATGCGGATGATCTGGGCTGGGGGGATCTGGGGTGTTATGGAGCGCCGGCGATCCGGACCCCGCAGCTTGACCGGATGGCGGCGGAGGGGATGCGGTTTACGGATTTCTATTCTGCTGCGGAGGTGTGCACGCCGAGTCGGGCGGCGTTATTGACGGGACGGTATGCGGTGCGGAGCGGGATGAGTCATGACCGGTACCGGGTGTTGCGGGCAAATGCGTCGGGAGGGTTGCCGATGGAAGAGGAGACCCTTGCGGAAGTGCTGAAAGGGGTTGGTTATGCGACGGGGATGGTGGGGAAGTGGCATCTGGGGCATCTGGCGGAACACTTGCCGGGGAAGCATGGGTTTGACTGGTATTTCGGGATGCCGTTTTCGAATGACATGATGCCGGCGGCGGGGGCTCCGGCGGGGCGGGATAAGTTTTTCCGGGAAGATGTGGCGTTGTGGGAGACCCCGTTGCTGCGCGGGGAGGCGGTGCTGGAGGCGAAGCCTGACCAGAGGCAATTGACGAAGCGGTACACGGAGGAAGCGGTGGCGTTCATCCGGGAGCGGAAGGCGGGGCCGTTCTTCCTGTATATGGCGCATACGTTTCCGCACGTGCCGTTGTTTGCGTCCGAGGCGTTTCGGGGTCGGAGTCCGGGTGGGATTTACGGGGATGTGGTGGAGGAACTGGACTGGAGTGTGGGGCGGGTGTTAGAGGTGCTGAGGGAGGAGCGACTGGCGGAGCGGACGCTGGTGTTTTTCAGCAGTGACAACGGTCCATGGACCGTGTTCGGGTCGCATGGCGGGAGTGCGGAGCCGGAGCGGGTATGGGACCGATGCGGTGGTGGTGCATGATCCGCCGCTGTTGTTTCATCTGGGGGAAGATCCCGGAGAGCGGTGGGATCGTGCGGGCGAGCAGCCGGAGGTAGTGAAGAAGATCCGGGAGGCGGTGGCGAAGAAGACGGCGGCGGTGACGGTTGGGGTGAGTCAGCTGGAAGCGACGGTGCGTTAGGGGGGGCGCAACCTCATGAGTAACCCTGAGAGGAGCTGGCAGTTATGGCCCTGGCGGTGAGTGGGTTAGGGAGGCTGGGTTTGCCTCAGGCCCCGAATTACGGGCGCAGGGAGCCTGCGGCTGGCAGATCTTGGTCTGCTCGGCTGGCTTGGTCAGGTCTTCTCTGCCTTCGGTGGGCCTTTGGCGATGAGGTTCTCGTAAGGAGAGAGCGGGTTGCGCGGTGGATTGCGGTGGCTCAGAGCGATGCGGTGAAGGATTCGAGGGAATCGGAGACGACGGCGGCACGGTGGAGGGCGCGGAGTTTTTCGGGATCGGCGATGTCGTTGAGGGAATCGCGGAGGCCATCGGGGATGGGCCCGAAGCGGAGGTCGAGGGCTTCGATGATGGATTGGCGGCGCTCTTCCATGCGGCCTTCCTGGCGGCCTTTAAGTTCGCCGGTGGCGAAGCCTTCCTGAATTCCTTCGTGGCGGCCTTCTTGGCGGAGTTGCTGGGCGAGAGTCATGGCGCTGGTGCGGAGGGCTGGGTTGCGAACACCGTGAATTTTGCGGATGAAGTGGGGCCTGTCAATTGGGTCGGTGCGGGCGAAAAGGAAGCTGATGAAGCGGTCGAAGAGGCGGCGGGAGACATTGGCGAGGAGGTTGTTGTCCCAGACGGCGTTGCCGAGGAGGCGGCCGACGGGTTCGGCTTTGAGGACGCGGAGGACGAAGATGCCGTCGGGCGTGCCGCGGATGGCGTCGAAGGGGATGGCGGCGAGCTGGATGAGGCGGAAGGCGAAGTCTGGGATTCTTTGAAGAGCTTGTCGTGTGGCTGGTGGAGGTCCTCGTCGGCCATGGGGGTGCGAGGAGGATAGGGTGACGGGATGCGGCGGCAAGAGGAAATGCGGACAAGGGGAAATTTAGGGGGGTAGTTAATTGGCAGGGGAATGGGGCAGGGGAATGCTGGTGAGGAGAAGGAGAGGCAGGGGAATGGGGGGCAGGGGAATGCGAGTAAGGAGAGGGTGTGAGGTTCTGGGTGACAAGGCGGGGCCGTGAGGGCATGGTGTGGGGATGCGCCGGGTGCGGATGGTGTTTGTGGTGCTCCCATGGTTGCCGGAACCTAGTCGAGAGATTGGGCAGGCCTCTCACTTTGAAGTGTAGGTGCGGGCATGGGGCAAGCAGGACGGTTTTGATGGCCTCGGCCCCGGCACCCGTTTGATGATCAGCACTGCCAAAGCGCCGAGGGAAGGTCTTGCCAATCCGGTTGGGCTGGATATGGTGAGCGAAATTCCATGGCATCCATTGAATCCCCGGCGGTTGGAGGGTTTCGAGACCCGCCGGTACGCTCCGATTAAAGATGGATATGCCGCCGGACTTGATAAGAAACTAACTCGTTCAGCTAAGAATGAAAATTGTCCCTCTCATTGCTGCATTCATTTCAAGTCTTCAGTTATGTCAGGCTGATCAAGGTCTTTGGGAGAAAAATCGCATTACTGCGGGGCAACCATTTCCAGCCAAAGTCATTGGTGTGGCACCTAGCTGGGTGGGTTATGAGCTCCTGTTGGAAGAGCTTGGTGAGAAAAAACCTCGTTATTGTTATGTCAATGTGGCCATCACTTTTGCACTGAAATACACGCTCACGAAAAGAGGGGCTTCGGAAGATCTCCTGATCAATAAGCCAACGTCAAAATGGACGACTTTACCTAAAGCGATTCCAGTGAGTGAATTCAATTATTCAGGAGGAGGGTACAAGATTGGAAAGAAGTATGGAGACGAAGATCTTCTTCTGAGAGCACTGGCAAACAAACGATCTGCGGAAAAAGGCGGCACTGGGGGATCCGCCACCCGCCCTGAGTCGAAGTCGGAGGGTGAAAAGAAACCGCAACCTGAATCGGCGGGGTGCTCCCGGTAGCGGGTGCCGGGCATCGACGTTCGGCCAACGTCCAAGCATCCCGTGAAAGCATGAAGAAGCACGTCGCACTCATTGGCTTGATTCTACTGGCCGCAGGGTTGGGGAATGCGACTACATTGTTGCATTCTCACTCAGGCTTTGGTGCGCTGGGCGGTGGTGTCGAGTTGCCCGGTCGTCGGTTACTGGCTGGCACCCCTGCCGGGGTGCGATCTTGTTGGGCGTGGTTTCCGGTGGTGTCGCTCGTGGACTCGCTCAACCACCATCTAGAAGCCGTCATCCCTGCGGGATGAGTAGGCGGGGCGGTTCGCCTGTCTTTCAGGGGGTGGTGTTGCGTTGGATGCGGTAGAAGGCGCGGGTGGTGCCGGGGTTATGAAGCGGTCAAAGTGACAGGATGTTGAGCTTCGGGAAATACTGGCGGAAATACCCCCGGTCTGTGGTGGCAAGGGCCGTGGCGTGGATGGCAGCGTGAGCGGCCACCAGAAAGTCCGGCAGCACAGCACTCCGGCTGCCACCTGCCTTTCGGTACTGCCGGAAGATGTCGCCCGCCAGCAGTGCGGCCGACTCGTCGACCGCCCCGAATCCGATCTTCAGTGCGTCGAATGCCATTTGGCAGTCGCGATGATTCCCGAAAAATGCACGCACTTCCGACCACACGACTGCGCTGGCCACTAGATCACGGGCGATGGCCTCGTCCTGCAGTCGCGCGAGCCACAAAGCGCGCTGGTCCTCCCCTTTGAGGATGCTGAGTACCACCGATGTATCCACGGCGAGCATGGTTTCGGGATTAGTGTCGCCCATTCTGTGCTGGAGGCACTGCGTCAACTGGACCGCGCAGGCCATCCATGATCTCCGCGATGCTCTGGCCCTTGAGTTCCTTTTGCAACAGCCCCAGCACCTCTGAGCCACGACCAAGGCGCTGGTGAGCCGACCCGTTCAGCACCAGCCTCAGCCCGTCGCTTACCAGATCCTTCATCTTCCTCCCGCTCAGCGCCGCTGCCGCCTTGGCCTGCCGGTAAAGCTCGTCGTCGATGTCCAGCGTGGTCTTGATTGGGACCAGATTCCCAGAAAACCAGAATTGCGTCAACAGGGTCCTCGGGATACGCGAGCTCCAACGTGAGTCGTGTTATAATTCATCACCCCTCAGATTGCTTCAGGGGGTGGTGTTGCGTTGGATGCGGT
Source organism: Verrucomicrobiales bacterium (assembly GCA_947462995.1). Lineage (GTDB taxonomy): Bacteria > Verrucomicrobiota > Verrucomicrobiia > Verrucomicrobiales > V1-33 > V1-33. Next base: position 5,152 of record CANHUG010000101.1, read on the forward strand.
AGAAGGCGCGGGAGGTGCCGGGGGTGGGGTCTGTGAGGATGGATTCGCCGTCGGATTCGGAGATGGATGGATTGGTGACCTGGAGCCATGGTCCGGCGGGGCTGGCCTTGTTGTCAGAGGTCGCGCCTGCGGAGGAGGGAGGCGGCGAGGACGAGGCAGGCGGAGCTTATGACGGAACCTCCGGCGGCGGCGCTGGCGAGGCCTGCGACGGCGGCGGTGCGGCCTTGTGGGGAGTTGGTGGCGATGGCTTCTGCGGCGGCGGCTTCGAGGCCGGATTTACCGAGACGGAGACGGCGGAAGAGATCGCGGTAGGCGCGTGGGGGGACTGGGCAGGAATGGGATTCGGCCCATGCGAGGGCTGGGGCTGGGCCTGGCATGATGGAGGCGGTGCCGCGGAGCATGGTGCCGGCGAATTGGGCGGTCCATGATTCGGAGTCTTCGTCTTCGTGATCTGGGGTCGGAGGGGAGAGATCCGAGGAGGAGTTAGAGGCGGAGGTGGAGGCTGGTTGTTTGGCGGCGGCTTCCTGGAGGGCGGTGGCGGCGGCACCGAAGAGGAGGGCGACGAGCACGGCGGCGGTGGTGGATTTGGTGAGGACGCCCATGAGGGTGGCGACGGCCTGGAGGGGGGCGTAGAGGAGGAGGGCGGCGGGGAGGGCGAGCCAGAGACGCCATTCCCAGAGGTCCATGTGCCAGCGGAGGACGAGGAAGAGGAGGGCGATGGCGAAGGCGGTGAGGATGACGAAGTAGGCGATGGCTCCGAGGAAGCGGCCGGCGAGGAGGATCGAGCGGCGGCGGGCTTTGGGCATGAGGATGGCGGCCTGGCCGCTTTCGAGGGATTCGGGGAGGACGGCGGCGGTGGCGAAGAGCGTCATGAGAACGCCTGCGCCGGCGACCCACCAGCGGACGGCGCGTGAGAGGACCCAGCAGTGGAGGGTTGATTCCCATGGGGTGCCGTCGCGGAGCCACGGGCTGGAGAGCGAGCGCATGCCGAAGCCGGCGGTCCAGCCTTCCGGGGTGCCGCGGATGCTGGCGAAGACGAGAGCGGTGGCGATGCTGAGCCAGACGTGGAGCCAGAAGAGACGCCGGGAGCAGAGGGCGCGGAGGGTATCAGCGGCGAGAGCGAGGAGCGTTCTCATGGGTTACGGTGCGCGGGCGGTGGTGACGGCTTCGAGGAAGAGTTCTTCGAGGCTTTGGCGTGCGGGGGAGGCGCTGATGAGGAGGTGGCCGCGTCGGCGGATTTCGTCGACGACTGGTTGGATGAGATGGGGGCGGCGGGTGGGGATGGTGATGCGGGTGACACCGGATTCGGGGTCCATGGCGAGTTCGCCGCCGAGTTGGTGGACGAGGTCGACGAGTTGCTGATCGCCGAGGGCGTTGCCTGCGACCTCGATGTCGTAGCGGAAGCTTTCGCGGGTGAGGGAGTCGAGGGTGCCCTGGCGGACGACGCGGCCTCTGCTGAGGATGGCGACGGAGTCGCACATGAGTTCGAGTTCGCCGAGGACGTGGGAGTTGACGAAGACGGTTTTGCCGCGGTCGCGGAGGTCGAGGATGATGTCGCGGACTTCCTTGCGGCCGATGGGGTCGACGCCGTCGAGGGGTTCGTCGAGGAAGATGAGGTCAGGGTCGCCCATGAGGGCCCATGCGAGGCCGAGGCGCTGGCGCATGCCTTTACTGAAGACGGCTGGGCGGTCGTTTTTCCATGCTTCGAGGCCTGTGGTTTCGAGGATGGCGGCGGTCTGGCGTTTGTTTTCGCGGGAGGAGAGACCGCGGAGACTGCCGGCGAGCCGGAGGATTTGTTCAGCGGAGAGATGTGCTGGCCATGCGGCGTTTTCTGGGAGGTAGCCGGTGCGGCGGAGCTGGGAGGGATCGCCGACTGGTCGGCCGAGGAGACGTCCGTCGCAGGAGTCTGGGCGGACGAGCGTCATGAGGACCTTGACGAGCGTGCTTTTGCCGGCGCCGTTGGGGCCGAGGAGGCCGAAGACGATGCCTTGTTCGACCTTCATGGAGAGCCTGTCGAGCGCCTGGACCCCGTTGGGGTAGGTTTTGGAGACGTTGGTGAGGTCGAGGGCGAGGGACATGGGCAGCAGACTTCAGGAGCTTAAGCGTTGGCGGGGCGGGATCACAAGCGCGGGGAGGCGGGGGTGCGCGGATGCGGGTGGCGGAGAAGCTTGCAGCAGGGGAGGTGCCGAATGAGGAGGTGAGGCATGAAAATTTCCATGCTGAAGACAGTGATGATGGCCGGATTGTTCAGTGCTGTGGTGGTGGCGGACGAGGTGAAGCCTGATGCGGCTGGGTGGGTGACCTTGTTCAACGGGAAGGATTTGAGTGGGTGGACGAATGCGGATGGTGGGGAGACGAAGTGGGGTGTGGAGGGAGGGGTGATGACTGGGAAGGGCGGGAGCGGGGATATCTGGAGCAAGGGGCGGTATGGGGATTTTGTGCTGGAGGTGGAGTTCAAGACGACGGGGAACAGCGGAGTGTTTTTCCGGACGGACAAGCCGAAGGACAACGTGCAGACGGGGATTGAGATTCAGGTGGAGAATCCCGGTGGGCCGGACAAGCACAGTGTGGGTGCGATTTATGATCTGGTGCCGCCGGTGAAGAATGCGGCGAAGCGGGATGATTGGAACAAGTATGTGATTACGGTGAAGGGGCCGTCGATCACGGTGGAGTTGAACGGGGAGAAGGTGTCGGCGATGGATCTGGACCAGTGGAAAGAGGCTGGGAAGAATCCTGACGGGAGCGGGAACAAGTATGGGAAAGCGCTGAAGGATTTCCGGCGCGAGGGGCACATTGGGTTTCAGGACCACGGGCACAAAGTGTGGTACCGGAACGTGCGGCTGAAGCCGCTGCCGTGAGTTGGGCGGCGTTTGCCGTGAGTCAGCCGAGGTGTTTGCGGAGAAGGGCGGCGCAGGCGTCGTCGCAGGCTGAGGCGCCGGGTTTGCCGCCTTGATTGGAGGCGGCGATGACTGCGAAGCCCTTGGCTGGGGCGACCCATGCGGCGAAAGAGTTCATGGTATTGGAGCCGGTGTGGGCGAGGGCGTTGCCGCCGGCCCATGAGCGTTGATGGAGCCCCCAGCCGAAGGCGTAGGATTCGCCATCGCGGGGGAACTGGATGTCCTTGTAGAGGGCGGGTGGGAGGAGACAATCCTTGCCGGCGGCGCCGCGGAGTTGGTCGGCGAGGAAGCGTGCGTATTGGTCGAGAGCGGCGTGGCAGGTTCCGGCGGGGCCGAGGGAGGCCGGGTTGTCGATGGCTGGGCCGTTGGTGCCGGTGGGGGTGCCGTCTTCGAGGTGGGGCCATGGCTGGTCGATGAGGCCATTGGTGCCGGTGCCGCCGAAGCCTGCGGTGATGCCGAGGGGTTTGAAGAGACGGGAGGTGATGAGATTTTCCCAGAGGGCGATGCCGAGGGATTCGGCGATGACGCCGGCGAACATGTAGCCGAGGTTGGAGTAGAGGAAGGCGGAGCCGGGAGGGGTGAGGGGCGGGCGTTTGGATTCGAGGCGGACGATGTCCGGGCGCTGGGAGGCGAGCGGGAGGGCGGCCCAGTTTTTGCGATTGGCGGGGAGACCGGAGCGATGGGAGAGGAGGTGGCGGACGGTGATGGCGGAGAATTCCGGAGTGGCGTCCTTGAGGAGCGGGGCGAGGAATTTGGTGATGGGGTCGTCCCAGTTGAGCTTGCCGGATTGGACCCATGTGCCGATGAGCGTGGCGGTCATGGCTTTGGTCATGGAGCCGAGGTGCCAGAGGTCGGAGATGGTGGCGGGGGTGGAGTCGTTGCGTTTGCGGACCCCGGTGACGCCGGCGGCGGTCAGGCCGGAGGTGGTGACGATGCCGCCGGTGAGGGCGGGGACGTTGCGGGCGGCGCGGATGGGTTCGAGGAGGGCGTTGATGTCGGTGTCGGCTGAGGTGGTGGCGCTGGTGACGGCGGGGAGGCTGGCAGCGAGGAGAGGGAGCAACCGACGGCGAGTCATGGGAGGAGGAAGGAGGAGGAAGGGGCGGGGTGCAATGGGGCAGAGGACGTGAATCCGGGGTTGGGGAGGTGCGGGGATGGGTGGAGGGTTGGGGATGCGACTGGTGGTGTTTTTTGTAGTGCTGAGTGTGGTGCTGTGCGTTCCGTTTGTGGTGTGGGGCGAGCAGTGGGAGGTGAAGTATGGGTTTGAGTCGGTTAGGGCGTGGCTGGGCGGGCCGGGGAGACAGTGGGGCTGGGTGGTGGCGGAGTTGCTGCTGGTGGGGGATCTGGTGCTGCCGGTGCCGGCGACGGCGGTGATGAGCGGGTTGGGGTATGTTTACGGGTGGTGGTGGGGCGGGGTGATGGCGGCTGCGGGGTCGTTTTTGTCTGGGGTGGTGGCGTATGGATTGTGCCGGAAGTTCGGGGAGCGTGGGGCGCGGCGGTTGATGGGGGAGGGGGATTTTGAGAAGGGGCGGCGATTGTTTGCGGGGCGTGCGGGGGGATGGCTGGTGGCGATGTCGCGTTGTCTGCCGCTGATGCCTGAGGTGGTGGCGTGCATGGCCGGGGTGAGTGGGATGCCGGCGCGGCGGTTTCTGGTGGCGCTGGGGTGCGGGAGTGTGCCGCTGGGGTTTGTGTTTGCGGCGGCTGGGGCGGCTGGGCAGGACGATCCGGTGGTGGCGCTGGGGTTGAGTGCGGGGATTCCGGTGGTGTTGTATCTGGCGAGCCGGGTGTTGATGAAGCGGTGGACGGAGTGATTTTGGGGAAAGAGAGGCGGAAAGAGAGGAGAGAGTGATTTCCGGTTGCGTCGGTGGTCGGGAGTATTATGAGGGACGCTCGCGCCGATTGGCGGGATTAGCTCAGTGGTAGAGCACCTGCTTCACACGCAGGGGGTCGCTGGTTCGAACCCAGCATCTCGCACCATTTTCCTGAGGGGAAATGAGGTGGAGGTAGGAAGAGCGGAGGGAAGAAAGTCAGGGAGGATCCGGTTGGAAGAGGATCTGGATTTCTGCTTCGCTGGTGCCGAGGAGTTGCTGGGCGCGTTTGAGGGCGTTTCTGGTGGAGAGGTTAGGGTTGCGTGGGCTGCCCATGAAGATGTTGTCGCGGCCGATGGTTTCGACGGTGCCGGAGCGGAAGAGGACGCGGTAGACGTCTTTGGAGAGACCGCTGACGAGGAGGTGGCGGCCGTCGGTGTGGAGGAAGCGGACGAGGTCTTCGATGGCCATGACGCTCGTGGCGTCGAGGTGTCGGGCGTTGCGGAGGCGGAGGATGATGACGCGGAGGTTTTCGTCGCGTGCGGTGCGTTGGATCTGGGTGCGGAAGACCTCGGCGGCGCCGAAGAAGAGTTCGCCTTCGACGTGGACGATGGAGATGCGCGGGTGCTGGCGGTCGGAGCCGGCGGAGCGTTCGCGGAGTGCGCCTTCGTCGTTGAATTCGTATTCGACGAGGACTGGTCTGGAGGCTTTGCGGAGATAGAGGGCGATGCTGGCGGCGACGCCGAGGAAGAGGGCGGTGTGGAGCGGGAGGAGGAGCGTGGCGAGGAGGGTGACGGAGAGCGTGATGGCGTCGCTGCGGGTGGCGCGCCAGCAGATGCGGAGGTGGCGGAGATTGAAGAGGGCGGGGGTGACGCAGATGACGAGGGCGGCGAGCGCGGGTCTGGGGATGGAGCTGGTGACGTTGCCGAGGAGGAGGGCGGCGGCGATGCAGGCGAGGCCGCAGAAGAGACTGCTGATGGGGGAGCGGGCTCCGCTGGCGAAGTTGAGGGTGGAGCGGGTGAGACTGCCGCTTGCGGGCATGCCACCGGCGAAGGCGCTGGCGGCGTTGGCGAGGCCGCAGGCGAGGAGATCCTGGTGGGGATTGGCGGCGGAACCGGCGCGTCCGGAGAGGGATTTGCCCA